>NZ_AOLF01000012.1:0-237 GCF_000336975.1 Haloferax sp. ATCC BAA-644 | reverse complement strand
GGAGTGTTTAGTCTTCGCAGTTGATGCCTGCGAGATTCACGAGGGATATCCAACCCCCGCTATTCTGGAACAACCCCGGGATCTGGTTCTTATGTTACGGGGTTTTCACCCTGTATCACGCTCCGTTCCAGGAGACTTCACATAAGATCCAGGTCCGTTATGGGTAGTCCGTACACCACATTGCCCGAAGGCTTCGGTTTGGACTGTATCGCGTTCACTCGCCGTTACTAACGACAT
>NZ_AOLF01000011.1:0-587 GCF_000336975.1 Haloferax sp. ATCC BAA-644 | reverse complement strand
TCGCAGAGGAGCGAGGACTGTACGTGTTCGTTCCCTACCGCGCCCGCGGTCGTGGCATCCAAGTCGTGGATATGCGCTCGGTCGATGCCGGTGCTCTCCGGCTCAAGTTCTACGGGGCGGGAGGTCATCGTGGCTCGAACCAAGTCAAGATACATCCGCGCCGGATATTCTGAGCCGGGCGATGTTTAGAATCTCAATCTCGTTCGACGAAAAACGGCGATGTTCAGCTCGTCGACGAAGCTCGCGAACAGCGTTTCTTTATATAGTGGTCGATTCGTCGATTGTTTGACGTGTACGAATCGGTAGAAAGTTCTCTTTTTTCTGGACAGGGGCGACCGGCGTTCCCACGAACGAATGGCGAACGAATGGCGAACGAATGGCGAACGAATGGCGAACGAATGGCGAAGGAACCACCGTATTCGTTCGTCGTTCGCACGTGGGAACGGTTATGGTTCCCTCGTGCGAACGACGAACGAAGTATGAGCGAAGTTGACCTAGACGCGATTGAGGACGCGATGTTGCGACATCGTGACCCGGTTGTGACGACTGGAGACCTAGCCGACGAACTCGGGTGTTCGTCTCGGCAC
>NZ_AOLF01000010.1:0-700 GCF_000336975.1 Haloferax sp. ATCC BAA-644 | reverse complement strand
TGACGCCGCCGACGATGCGCCCGGACGAGCATCCCGACCAGACGGCTCTTGACGACGCGTCTGAGACGAGCGACGACCGCGACGGCTTCGAGGACCTGCTGGCCGACTGGACGCCCGGACGGACGGACGCAAAGCGACAGGAGCAACGTGACGCCGGTCGCGCGGCGCTCCGCGTCCTTCGGGACGATGGTCGGATGACGCGCTCGGATTTTGAGGACGAACTTCTGCCCGCGTTCGCCGTCGAGGACCAGAGCAAAGAGACGTGGTGGCGGAAGTCGGTGCGCCCGGCGCTCCGGCTCGCGGTCGATGACGGCCGCGCAGTCCATCATCACGGACCTCCACACGAATACGAATGGGTCTAGAGGGCGGGTCTCCCTGCCCTAACCCTTGGGGTTAGGGCCGCGGAACACGGTTGCAGACAGGTTCAAAGCTTCTCGCCGGCGATTTCTATGCTCGGAGTCGGCGGTGTACCGGCCGGTAAACCGTATGTCGGTATAGCAATCCGAGTCGGGTCGGCTGGCACCGTCGTCAGCAAGGGCGGTCCGCGGACCGATAGCTCTCGGGAGTTAATTCCATAGCCCAAGAACGCAACAAGAACGCAACAAGAGACCCACCAACCGCTAATCGAACCACCAACACAACGCATTCGTGTTAGGGTGTTGAACCTAACCGGGAGCCGGTCGGCGGGGGAGAACCCCCG
>NZ_AOLF01000009.1:0-1943 GCF_000336975.1 Haloferax sp. ATCC BAA-644 | reverse complement strand
GATGTGTATAAGAGACAGGGATAGAGGACCGCCACCAGACTAGATCGGTCGGTCCCACCGCGAGGTGAGAGGTGCCGGGTGGGGTCCCCCTAGACACCGTTATAGGTCCCTGTGGTGGGTGGTGGGGTCGGTTCGATTTTCGGCGACCCTTGCGCCGTCCTGCGATTAGGGAGCGGAGGGGCGAGTGATTGTGGTGGGAGAATCGCAAGACGGCGGTAAGTTGTGGCGGTTCAGACAGGGGTATCCTTACGCCGTCCTGCGATTGTACGGATAGGGCCGGGATTCGACAGGGGGAAGAATCGCAAGACGGCGGTAAGTTGTGATGGGTGATACTCCGGGGCGATCGGCGACCCCTGCGCTGTCATGCGGTTTCGGGTTCTGTCTGGCTATGGTTAGAACTGCTAATAACAATATGTGGGCGTGTTGGTAGTATCGGGATAGGTAGATGTTCTGCCGGGGTGAAAGGTCAGTATTCTTTAAGGGGCTAGTCGTTCTCGTCGCAGTCAAAGCTACGCAACGTGAGTGAATGCCCGGAGAAGGCCCGGGCGACGGACGATTCCACCGGACGCGATTTGTGGCAGAATCGCCCGGTGGAAACCTCTTGGCCGGAGGGTTCGTCCTCGCTCTGTCCTCTCTCAGCCGAGTCAGTAAGTGTTTCGACGGTTCACGGAAACGCTCGGTCTGGACGACTAAGCGCCGATCCACCGCAAGGATCGGGCGATCTTGATTTGCCCGAGAGCCGGCGTACCCGGCTCGAGGGCCGCCCGATCCGCACGCCCCCGACCGGCGGGAGGGGGCTATCTTGTGCGGTGGCGGTGCGGCGGCGGTGCGGTCTTTACTCGACGCTAGTTAGAACAACTCAAGAGCCGCTATGCTTCGCCAATTCAGGCGTTCCACCGTGCGGTGCGGTAGAAGACGTGCCGGTGGCTATGGTGCGGTGCGGTGCCACCGGCTCGTCTTCGTCGCGGTCGTCGGATAGTGCCGCCCCAGCTGGGCCGGACGTGCTGTCGGGCCACTCGTGGAGCAGCTCGCGATCGCGTCGGTCGGGGTGGTCGGAGTGAGCGCGGATCCCGTCGACGGCGAGGTCGAGTTGGATGAGCAGTCACGGCTCGGTCGGGACTGGGATTGCGGGCCGGATCGGGAGCGGCCGGACTGCCGGAAGGACTTGGCGCACCTGAAGTACCAGACAGAATCGGGGGAACAGGCGTCGTACCGTTGCGGTTCGTGGGACTGCGAGTGTTGCGGCCACCGGCTGAGGATGGGACTGATCGAGGAGATAGAACGGATCACGGAGGAGCGCCCGGAGATGCGTCGGTTCCTGACGCTCACAGTGGACCGCAGAGCGCCCGCGTCGAAGGAGGAGAAGCACGAGTACATCACCGATCGGTGGAACGCGCTGAGGACGGAACTGAGGGACCGCTATCCAAACCTGTCGTATCTGTGGGTGCGGCACGAGGGAGACGAGCGGGACCGGCCGCACCTGCACCTGCTCGTGGATCGGTTCCTGCCGCAGCGGGAACTGTCGCAGTTGGCCGAGCGCGTCGGCCTCGGCCGGGTGGTGGACATCCGGCGGGTGGACGCACGGAACGCGGCGCACTACATCAGTGCGTACCTCGGTCGTGGCTCGCTGTCGTTCCTGCCGTCGGGGTCGCGGCGGTACGGATCTAGCGCCGACGTCGATCTCGATCCACGCGATCCGGGCGGCGACGATCGTGACGGCAGTGCGCTCGAGGAGGACTGGTCACTGATGGCGTGGGATCCGATCGTCGAGGACTGGGTGTCGGCTGCGTCGGGAGACTTCCGGCGCGACGAGGATAGAGGACCGCCACCAGACTAGATCGGTCGGTCCCACCGCGAGGTGAGAGGTGCCGGGTGGGGTCCCCCTAGACACCGTTATAGGTCCCTGTGGTGGGTGGTGGGGTCGGTTCGATTTTCGGCGACCC
>NZ_AOLF01000008.1:0-237 GCF_000336975.1 Haloferax sp. ATCC BAA-644 | reverse complement strand
ATGTCGTTAGTAACGGCGAGTGAACGCGATACAGTCCAAACCGAAGCCTTCGGGCAATGTGGTGTACGGACTACCCATAACGGACCTGGATCATACGTGAAGTCTCCTGGAACGGAGCGTGATACAGGGTGAAAACCCCGTAACGTATGAACCAGATCCCGGGGTTGTTCCAGAATAGCGGGGGTTGGATATCCCTCGTGAATCTCGCAGGCATCAACTGCGAAGACTAAACACTCC
>NZ_AOLF01000007.1:0-1013 GCF_000336975.1 Haloferax sp. ATCC BAA-644 | reverse complement strand
GACTGGACGGTGCCCCATTCGACGGGGGGTTTCGCGGCCCTAACTGCGTCAGACCGGATAGCAACGATACCGTCCGCATTCGATGAGGTGACGGTGATTGCCGACGCGCCGTTGAAGTCCTCGGCGCGGAAATTGACGGTGGTCTCGCCGGGGGTCAAGGCCATGCGCCGAACGCGGGCTTTCCCCGCGCCCGAGCCGTCTCCTTCGCTCAGGATTCGGGAGAGAGTCCCGGCGTCGGTGATTGCGATTCGAGTCGGAGTATCCGCCTCGACGACGAGCGAGAACGTCCCATTTGAGAACGACCACGATTTGATTCGAGTCGTCGGGGAGAGTTCGATAGTCTGGGTTGATTCGGGCGTGCTCGGCGTGGCGGTCGCTGTCTCGTTCGTCGCGGCGACCGTGCCGACGAGCGCGGGCGATACAACTGCGATGAGGATTATGAGTGTGGTGATTATTCGGCGCATGGTGTCCGAAAAATTGGGAATCGGTGGGGTTAGTTCCGGGTTGAGACGAGGATGAGCGCGACAATCGCGGCAACGATGATAACGCGGTCTTCGGTTCCAACACCGAAGCCACCGCCGCCACCACCGCCACCAGTTCCGGTGGCCTCATACTGCCTTCTGAGTTGTCGCAACTGCTCGATTTCGTCCGCGAGGGAGCTTGCGTTCGTTGAGTTGTAGAGGTACTTGTGGGGGCTGGTCGTGTTCATCGTCTCCCCTGTCCGGGTGTTCACAGCCTCTAAAATTTCAAACTGCGACCCATATGTGGAGAGGTCAACAATCGTGCCGTTGGCCCCATCTTGAACAGCCATGTAGAAGGTTCCATTATAATCTGAAAATCGGTATGTCTGACCAGTATCCCAGCCACCAGATGCGTCATCTCCGGTGTAGAACAATGTTCCATTAAGCACCGTCGGATTGCCCGAGCCGTCTCCGACTGCAATAGTGTGCGATGCATTGATATCCCCGGAAGCACCGGTTGACGCGAGCATGGCCGCGCCCTGACCGTAGTAT
>NZ_AOLF01000006.1:0-358 GCF_000336975.1 Haloferax sp. ATCC BAA-644 | reverse complement strand
GGAAGCACCGGTTGACGCGAGCATGGCCGCGCCCTGACCGTAGTATCCAGACTTTTTGAGAGATGTGGATGCCTCAGCCCCGATAGTGGGTGGGTCCATCATCGCAAGGTCTGACGAGTTTATTTCGCCTGCTTGGTACTGGCTGGACACCTCATCAACGCAGGGGTCCATATTCGCAAGCACTTGTTGGGTCTGCTCTTGGGTTTCGTCGAGCAGATAGGTGTCGTTCTGGTCGTTCGCCCAAGAGCCGAGCGACCCATAATCCTGTGACTCGAAGATTCGTGTCTCCTCGGACGAGTTTGGTTCGACGGCAACAACCCGGATAGGAGATGCTTTTGGTGGGTCTGACGACCCCCCC
>NZ_AOLF01000005.1:0-1228 GCF_000336975.1 Haloferax sp. ATCC BAA-644 | reverse complement strand
CCGGATGGAAACGGGAGCCGGATGGGAGAGTCCTCAGAGAGATTTCTTCAGTATCGACAGATGTTCCATTGACTAACTCGAATTGAATCGTGTTTGTTCCAAGCGTTTCACCACCAGAGTACCATTCTCCATTCCTCTCATTTTGGTAGTAGTATCCAATTGTTTGGTCGGATTGGTTATCTAGACTAGCTATTTGAGTGACTTTAGCGTCCCAATCTGAGAGAATCCGAACCTGAACCCGAGAGTAGTAGTCTCGAACCGTTTGGTTCACCGCGGATTTAGCCTGTGACCGGGATGCACCGTTATTTAGCTCGTTCACCATCGTTATTTTAGCCTTTGACATGGCGACCGTTCGAGCATTAGCCATGAAGTTCTGCGTCGTCGTGGTGGACGAGTCGGTTGCGTCTTTCAGGGCAAGAGCGCTTGAATACGCATTTGTGGCGGTGAGATTCTCATAGTCGGTGTTTTCTGACCAATGACAACCCTCGGTATTGCCGAGAATCGTATTGAACCACGCACCACCGAGGTAGTTTGACGCCGAACCATCGCAGTTGACCATCTCCGCAGATGCGTGTCCGACCGGAGATGACCCTGGAACCACGCCGCTCGTGGCGGCGGTCGTGATGACGATTCCAACGAGCAGCATAACCATGACCCTCCGAACGAGAGTCACGAATCAAACACCTCAACGAGTCCGAGCCGGTCTGCGATGAGAGACCCACCGGCTGCACCAACCACAATCAGCCCTATTTCAAGACTGCCACCAAGCAGGTCGGATAAAATCGTGATGTCTGCGCCCGCGGATAGTCCGGCGTCGAGAGCACCAACCGACGCGCCAAGTGTGGCGACCGTCTCTAGGTCAAGGTCAAGGTCCACCATTAGAGCATCCACCCCGCAGCGAACCCGGCCGTGCTCGTGATGCCGACGTAGACCAAGCCCCAGAGGTCGCTACTCTGGAAGAATGAGGAAACGTCACCGACCAACAGCCACGCAGCGAACACCCCGACCGTGCCGAAAATCGACCACATATAGTAGTCGTCAAGCTTCTCCGCATCGTCTTTGAGAGACGATAGGTCGGTGTTCTCGTTCGTGATGATGATGCCCGCGAACGCGCCGACAGATACCGCGTACGCAAGCGTGATTTCGATATTCCCCGACGAGAAAATCACGTCGGTGAAATTGATATCGAATAGTTGGAAGGTTGCGATGCCCGTCTGAATGAATCCGG
>NZ_AOLF01000004.1:0-44217 GCF_000336975.1 Haloferax sp. ATCC BAA-644 | reverse complement strand
TCGGCTGAGTGTCCGCCAGTGGCTTGCAGTGTTCGTTCATTACTATAATTTTCAGCGACCGCATCAGTCGCTCGACGAAAGAACGCCAGCTCAGGAGGTTAACTAGACAGTGCCCGTATTTCTTTGTGGATTGATTCACTACGTATTCGTGTGTCTCTCGTGCGAGCTCGAACAGTGTCTCCGCACGATTTTTTGAAGCAAGCCCATCCTGATAATAGGTTTTGGCGCGATGATTCCGCCAGAGGTCCTGGAGATTCTCAGCGACATGCTGCGAGATAATACCGCGTCTCGCCGCTTCTGTATACACACCTGGATGTGTACCGGGAAGGTCACGAGGTTCGAGACCTCCCTCAAGCAGTTTGAATTCGATCACACGCTCAATCGCGACGAACGATGCCTCAATCACGAGTGTGTAGAAACCCTGTTCTAGAAGCACCGTCGCACCAGCGAGGAGACGACACGACTTCCGCAACTGAAGGATATCTGCTTCGTTCGTCTCAAGTCCAGATTCAATCGTACTAGGACGATGATCGAATGCGGCTTGCACTTCATCAACGAGCGTCTCGATTCGAGTACTACTCATCGGTCATCACAGCCGTCCGGACATGTTGGAACCCCGCGTCACCATAGACGGTGACACCGTCGCGAAAGATCTCGTGGAGTTTCTCGCTCGCTCGAAGTGCGCTTGCTTCGGACTCGACAAACGGTTCAAACGTGTAGCGGTCGCCGTCGAACCGTTCTTCACCCAGGTCAGCGGCGACCGTCGAGACGACGCGTCGCGCGATAGTCCGGTCACCCTCAACGAGCACAAAGACATCAATATCGCTTTTTCGGTCGGCTTCACCACGGGCGACACTGCCAAAGACGAGAATGCCGAGTACGTTCGTGACTGCATCTGTCTGTTCGATTGAGGCGTTGACCCGTTCAACGAACGCTCGAACCGGTGCGTGATACTCCACTTGCGGAATCCCCAGAACAGGGTCGTCTTTCTGCAGTCGAGCGGGGTTGATTGAGACGTACTTACGCTGTGTTGTCTGTCGAACCTGTACGATATCAAGAGCTTCAAGGAACTCAACTGCTCGCCAAACTGTCGACCGACTCCGGTCTGTTATCTCACTCAATTCTTTGAGTGTGAACTCGGACTGGTGTGCATCGATGAGGTGGCGTACCACGTCATCGGCCGCACGCAGCCGAAACACTCCCGTGTCGCCACGTGGATCAACTGGCACGCAGACATTTATCCCTTGTTCTGTATTCTCAGACACTGTCTGATTATATGAAACAGCTTATAATAAACCTATGCGTCAACTCTCTGCAAAGAGACTTACTCCAACAGTCCACTCCCATACTGCGGTGTTCGGCACACGGAACACCGCCAGACCGGTTCACCAGCCCACGCTGCAGGCGGACTATCGTCGCGTGAGTCGAACCGATGTGGTGTCTGCTCACCACACGACTGACAGCGGAGCAGTTGCCGTGTTGGTGAGGTAGATGTCGGCTGTGACGGCGACGTGTCGGGAGACGCTCGTCGAAGTGCAATCGCCGGGACAATCCACGTCTCCGAGTCAGAGACCAACCGTTCACGACGGGAGTCCTCAGTAATCTGCGTCCCAACAGCGTCGTACCATCGGGAGCATGAATAAGGTTTCAACAGTTCAAGAAAATCGCAACCGCGAATCTCCGGCTACGCTGATGCGGGCGACGAAGACCCCTCATCACGCGGCAGACCGAACTCAACCTCAATCCGGACCGTATCGTAGGGGACGTACGGCTTCTTTGCGCGACCATCCGTCTCGAAATGGATGATGTCGTACTCGGCTAGTAGGTGTAGATCGTCGTGCACATCATGGACGTCGCGCTCCAAGCAACTAGCCAGCGCGCGGATACTCTCTGGCGGGCGTTCCATCACCTCTTCGAGGAGTTCCATCCGCCGGTCGGTTAGCAGTTGGCGGAGCCGCGTCCGGTCCTCGAAGTTGACGACATGCGGTACCTCTTCCCCCTGCTCCCACCGTTCGGCCCGCTCAAGAGCCGCTGCCTGCGCCTGTTCCGCTGGGAGTGACGTGATACGGAGAGTCGAAGGGTACTCGACCCCGTCCGGGTCGGGAGTGAATTCGTCGTGCGTCGGTTCAGTGTCAGTTGGTTCGTTGCTCATAGATCTCGTTCACCTCGTTTTGGAAATCGTCGACTAGGTCGGACAGCCCTGTGAACTCCAACTTCGTGATGTCGCCCTCAGGTGTATGTCGGTGGTGTCGACCGACGTCCAAGTGGTACGGCGAGTTATCGTACCGCAGGAGTGTGTCGCCATCAGCGCCCATGTACTGAAAGCTGTACTTTAGTCCCTGCGGGAAGTCTTCGCTCGACGGAACCTGCCACGCGACCATCTCGTACCGACTTCCGTCTGGCTTCTCATTTTCGTCCCGGTACACAACCGTTGCAGGCATCGGTTTCCTATGTTGTGGTACAACCCCAACAAAGTTAAAGCTTAGCGTTTGGAACGTCCCCGATAGACAGATTCCGTACACTCAGCACTACTTTGAGCTTTTTAGCGATAGTATCTCGAATTTACTCTTTCTTTGGATGGTATTCAACGCCGTCTCACGCGGTGCTTGACTCTCGTGTGAGAAAGTCCGTCTCAAGCCCATTTGCAATCGCAGCGGGGCGTCGTCGAATGCTGCTTGCACCTCACCGACGAACGTCTTCGTTCAGTCGAAACTCAGCGGTCGGAGCATGGTAGGGCGGCATACCACGTCGTGGCCGTACGTTCCGATATAAACGTTCGTCTAGCGAGGTCACTGTGAAAACCTGACCGGGGGCCAACAGACGTTTATGTATTCTTAAACTAGCTGTGGGCAGCAAAATGTACGATCTGACCGGGTTCCAACGCGACCTGCTGTATGTCACCGCCGGCTTGGATGAGCCGCACGGACTCGCAATCAAAGACCAACTTGAGGGCTACTACGAAACCGAGATCCACCACGGCCGGCTATATCCTAATCTCGATACGCTCGTTGAGAAAGGTCTCCTCGACAAGGGCGAAAAAGACCGCCGAACGAACGTCTACGCAATCACCGCTCGCGGTCGCCGAGAAATCGAAGCCCGCGACGACTGGGAACAGCAGTATACGAGCGAACTTACAGAATAGTGTGTCGAAGGCGTGTTGAATGCATCTCGCGAGTCAATCAGTTTGTTCATGCAGAGATGTTGCCCAATCCAACTACCGCCAAATCAGTAAAAAGCGGTGAATTGAGATGTCTACTGATGTGAGAGTGCGTTATCCGGATATCCTGCTCGCCTTCTTGCAGCCTGCCGCTCGGTTTCAGTCAGCCGGTACGGAGACAACTCTTCATCCAGCGAACCGAGTGCCGACCGACGGGCCTGATGAGATTCGAGGAAATCCGCGATACGCTCTGCCGCGACTTCCTTGAGTTCACCACTCAATAGAGACCCCTCACGGTAATCTGCTGCCAGTTGTTCAACCCGCTCGTCGCTCTCCTCAAAGAAGTAGTGCAACAACAAGTATGAGACATCAACCTCTGGATTCCCACCTTGCGAGCGATGTTCCTCGATGCTCGTCTGTCCACCTGAGTACGCGTACGTCCGGATTTTATCGGTGACCGTCTCTCGGTCGTCCGAAAGGAGGATACTCGGGGCGTCGTCAGACGAACTCATCTTTCCCGGCCCTTCAAGGCTCGGGAGGAATTTCGAAAGCAATGCCCCGGGCTTTCGTACGTCGTACCGTTGTTTCGCGGCAATGTCACGACAGACGCGTACATGTGGGTCTTGGTCTACTGCAATTGGAACGAGTGTCGGATGGGGCCCTTCGACAAGTTGTGGAAGGAGCAGATGAGTTGCTTGCACGGCGGGATAGAACGACAGGCCGATATTCTCCGGTTCTCCGTACGTCGCGTCGACTGTCGATTGGGTCACTTCCTTTGCAAAGGCAGTAGCAAGTGGGTACACCACGTCGGCGTCTGCTGTATCAACGATGATGCGAGTGCGGTCAGGGTCGAAGCCGACGGCAAGGAGATCGCGGAGATTCTGGCGAGTGTAGTCGCTGATTTCGTCCAGCGATTTGTCCTTGAGAAAGTACTTCTCGTCGTCGGAGAACGGTATGTAGACGCGTGTGCCAGTCCGTTCTTGGAGATATTTTGCAAAGTAAAACGGGAAGATGTGGCCGATATGCATCGGCCCGGAGGGGCCACGTCCGGTCACGATTGAATGGGGTTCGCCATCGTTTGCGGCATCAAGGAACGAGTCTACATCTCGTTGGGCGTAGAAGACGTCTCGACGGACGAGCGGGTGGCCGGGGTCGGGGAACCGCGTTTTCTGTTCGGGGGTGAGCTGGTCGGCTCCGAATCGGTCAAGGAGTCGGTCGTAGTCGATGTCGCTTTCGACGGCGTAGGGCGTTACGGTGAAGTTGTCTTCTGCTGGCATTGGTGGTGTTGAGAGGGTGGTCACTTGGAGTGCGGTACAGCGAAGAAGCGAGTGAGCATCGCGGTGGTATCGTTGGGTGAAGCCCGTCAGACCCTACACCGAGATACTGTCCACTTCCCGTGACGCGTGCCAACGCCAGCAGCTGGCGGAGGAAGTGGACTGCATATGTCCGACGATGGGCACATGTAATATATATCCTATGCTTCGATAGTTACGTTTTCTTTAAATACTGCACTATCGTGGCTGTCGATTCAAGCTGCTGAACTCACTCTCTGAGTGTGTCACAGCGCTTCTGTCAGATTCCGGGATTTTCAACGGAGTGGCCTGAGGAGAACTCACGAACAGGTGAAAAATCACGTTCAGCCGTGCCACAACGTTGTCTTCTTGTTTACTCGCTTCAATCTCGCCGGAAAGGTCGCATCTTCTACCAGTAACTAAGGTCGTGGCTGCGCGCGCAGCGCCGTAGAAGCGAGCACGGAGCGGAGGGTGGGTCGGTGGGGTCAGGGTCGGCCCGGCAACCACCAAAAAAGAAGGCAACGTCGCGCCGTAGATCGTTCAGTATAGGTTGTTTGTCGACCGGGTTTTCAAGCGGGAACATATCTGAAGAAAGGATTTCAATAGAGCCGCAGCGAAAGAATCGATACAGAAACCAAGATGTCTGGAAACAAAGCAAACACCTCCACTTGGATTCGACGGGCGCTACTTCGATTGTCGAACGACTCGACTTTTCAGGCATGAGACGGCCGGAATCACCCGTCTCAAAACAAGGGAACAGCTGCCCAGCGCAGTGGGTCTGTGAGTGGGCTGAGAGTCCCCAGACGCCCCTCTGGGTGATTATGCCTCCGTGTTAATACGACGGCTGAGAATTACATATAATTCTCTGAAGACGATGGCGGCACCCACACCAAGTGATCCAAGTGCGGCTGCGGTCATGAGTGCGGGAACGAAGAAGACGGGATCAAGGACGTAGTCAAGGGGCGCGCCCGTCAGTACAAATGCTACGGAGTACCCGAGAACTACCGCCGCGTCGCCAAGCCACGCAAGTACAATCCCGCGAGAGTACAAGTAGACGACTGCCGCGACTGGAGCGCCGAATACGGCGAACGCGAATGGCTGGTATGCTGGGTAGAGTCCGTGAAACCAAGGCATCAATATGGCCGCGAGAACGCCGGCAGTGATAATGACAACCAGCGCTCTGTGGCGGTCCTCCGACGAGCCGAGGAAGCGTTCTGACAGCGAACGTTCGTTCGGTGGCGCCCAGTAGCGGGACAGCGACCCAATCACAATGGCAAGAGCGCCGAGAGCGAAGCTGAGACGGAGGTGGGTCGCAAGTGTCACACTAAGAATGTCGGCTTCCAATACGTCTGGCTGCGGGCTGAAAACCCTGCGTGCGAGCGCCGACGCGACTGGTAGGACGGGCGCTGCTGCGAGCGTGTACAGTACGGCACCACCGTGATAGTGGACAACAACAGCAAGCAACGCTGTGGGGAGATATAAGATAGCACCGGCATAAGCGTGTCCGATGTCATGGGATCTTGGAGTGACTGCGCGTATGGCACTAGACTGGGTGGTTACCCCGGTATCAGCGTAGGTCCCCTGCCAGTAGGTAGCATATATAAAAAACAGGAGGACGAACGAGATAACGACGGTGCCAGCAAGACGGTGGCGTGCGTCGGGGCTTCCGAGGATAATACGACGGGCATCCATCGAAAATTACAATTCACTGATTTGACAATAGAGTTATGACATTGTACTCTTTATCGACATGCTGATTCGGGCAAGAATAGCTTTGAAAGGAAGGTTTCAACAGTTTCAATTATGCTCTTGCGTAGCACATTCTTGATGTAGAACTGTCTTAGAGCTGTCTTGCGATTCTATGGTGAATGAGGCGAGGATAGAATCCGGTCGTTGGGCGGTCAGACGATTAGTTTTCGTTGCGACTGTGCTTTCGAGAGCTGTATCAACAATTTCCTACCGAAAAGCGTATCAAGTAACAAACGCCTCGTTGTTCGGGCTGAAATACCGCCCTGTCAATTTACTTGGAAATGGTAGAGGTGGGAAGAAATACCGCGAGACGTTGAGCCACAATAGGCGGCTATGGAGAAACTGCGTGAGAACTACGAAACTGACACTTCATCTAGCCTCTCAACCAGCGATCTGCTCTGGGCTCGCGAGTTGATTTCAGAATCGATCTGTCGCATGAACTCATCAACGGTGTTTCCCATAATCATCACCGGTTGACCGTGATCGAGCAGGCGATCTAACACGGCTTCTGGATCGGCATCAGCGTCTATCTCCGTGACCTCACACTTCGTTTCATTCGCGAATACGGAACTGCCACTGCCCATCACGTATCCAGCATCAATGATGCCCTGGTCAGCAAGATGATCGAAGTACGAAACGAAGGAGGCAGTTCGGCCGCGTCGGTCTGGCCGCAAGAATACAAATGGAATGATACGGTTAGAGTTCTCAAGAGCCTGTCTAACCGCCTCAGTGCTCTCGACGTCGTTCACCTCAGCTGCATTAAAAACGAGTCCGTTCGGGACTGTAGTCCATGCTGGCTGGATCTGATCGAGATACGCTTGGATTT
The DNA here is from genome assembly GCF_000336975.1 of Haloferax sp. ATCC BAA-644. Classification (NCBI taxonomy): domain Archaea; kingdom Methanobacteriati; phylum Methanobacteriota; class Halobacteria; order Halobacteriales; family Haloferacaceae; genus Haloferax; species Haloferax sp. ATCC BAA-644. The sequence continues at coordinate 37,193 of NZ_AOLF01000004.1, read as the reverse complement.
CATCCGAAGGAACTGGGGATTCACCGACGGCTGTAAGGGTGTGGTTCACCGCGTGAACTGTCTCCGCTCCAAGTAGCCCCTGGTGCTCTTCTGGGATCGCTACTTGTTCGATTGTCGCTCCCGTGGCCGTGATCTCACGTTCCAGATACTCGTAGATGACCGGATGCTGTTCACCGCACACGATGTGAGCACTAGGAGGGATTGATTTGGCAAACGACCGTGCAATCTCAGTTCGATTTTCGCCAAGCGTGTCTTGATGATCACGCCGAATATTAGTTAGAACAATAACATGGGGATCTAGGAACGATTCGTTAATCAAACGGGTCGTGTACTCTGTGATACCTTGATTCTCAAAAATCGCGACATCTTCAGGAGCATATTTTTCGAGTTTGGGGACGTACTCTCGAAAAACGTCGATGTTCTCATATAGGGTCGTTCTGGGTCCTTCGCGGTTCAACGGGACCACACCACCGTTATGTATCAGATGGGGCTGATTCCCCGTGATTTTTGTCAATGTATCGTATCCACGCCGTCTAAACACATCGTCAAGCCGGCGAGTAGTCGAAGATTTTCCACGAATACCAGAGACAACTATCCGTGTGTCTATTTTCTGGATTGTCCGGCGGTGTTTGAATCCCCGAATTGGAAGCGTCGCTAGCGAGCGAATCCCCGCCCGTATCGATGTTGAGCCGACATCAAACGCTAATGATTGTTGTTTCTTGTCTTGAAGGAGAAAAACGGTTTCTGTAATGCTGGCAGCCTTACAGAATGACGTGGCTGCCGCCACAGCACCGGATTTGGTCTCGTATACTTCCGTCGACTGTGCAAGCACGTCGTCGCCTTCAACAAGCACCCACTCGCACTGGCCATCAGAATCCACGGTCACACACTGTACGTCAGCAACGCGCTCACTCGCCCGAGTACCATTGAACTGTTGTTCCGGCAGACCTTCGACGACAGATGCCGCGGCACGGATCTGAGTAACTGCCGCACGAGCCTGTTTGGGTGAAGAAAACGTCTCTGTAGACTGGCTTAAGACGAGACTGCCAGTTCGAAAGCGCCACCGCCACCCGGCTTGAGTATCGTACACCTCGAACCGAGTCTCACGGGTCATGGATCCGACTCCCGTGGTGTTTCATTATCGAGCGCAGCAGCATCTTGGGAATTATTAGGCCGATTCAATATGGATCGATCAGAGATCGCCTCTTCGTCAGGTTTCCGGATTGTTTGCCACTCAACGTACCCGAAGCACACGGCGACGATGCTCAGCCCGATTATTATTTCAGTCAAACCAAATTGACGGGGGAATCCTCTCGGTAGGACCGCTCCGGTGAGTCTGGTCAAGCACAGCAAAAAGACGAATGATCCAAACTGGAGTGGGATGAACAGCTGTCGACTGGCCGGCTGTGCGACATGTACGTTGTACGCGTTCACCCCCGCTAAGATACCGACAAAGAGCGCTGAAAGCCCACGTGTAATCGCTAATTCGATCGACAATGGTATGGCTGCGACGATTCCAAACGCTGCGCCAATACCGACGAGCACACGCCCATATAACAACGAGGAACGGTGGATAACTTGGATGGCAATATATGAGATTATGATTAAACAGATGTATAGATAGACGAGCCGGCGGTCAGCGAGCGAAAAGATTGCGAGCAACGCTACCGAAACCACTCCAATCCGGATATCGTACCGCTCGCGGACACGTTCTGACAAGAGCATCCCAATCGCGAACAATAGGACAGTTACAAGCCGAGGAAGAATAACCGGCGACAGAGGCTCATTAACGGCGACACCCTTCCACGTCGCCACATCTGCTGTACGCGAGTAGAGCGTAATAGGAGCGGCGGTCGCAAGTGTGGGGGCAAACTCCGCCGAGACGAAAAACCACCCAAGCCCGAATAAACACACGAACACCACCGCTGCCGTCAATAGGTCCCAGCGACGGGTCTCATCATCAAGCTGATGATAGTTATATGCAGCAAGGCCAGGCAGAATACTCCCGATAAACACAACAGTCTGGAAGAGGTCCTGAATAAGAAAGCCAAATGTCAGGAAGATTGTGACTGGTATTAGGCTCCCAATCAAGATTGCGTAGATCAGTTCAGCCCGGCCATAAATCAACGTCTTGTTCTTTAACAGTCCGAGTCCAAGATACGCGACCGCAGCACTAAAAACGTAGATCGGGAGCATAACGAAGCTTTTCAGGGTGTACACGGCGAGAATCGGTATCGCAATCGTACCGCCAAGCCGGTACCCATACACCTGTGTCAATCCTGCCACTGCTAAGAGTCCAAAAGCAGTAACGATAACTGCGACAATCACTGCCAGCGCACCTCGCCGTCAACCGGGACTGTGCGAACAGTTGCCCCTGGTGGACCTCGGATAGTATCGAACTGCCTACCGCCGCTGACATCAGCCGGCTCCCACTCAACGAGACTTAACGAATCAAATGCCGCCCGCAGGATATTGACCCCGTCAGGCGGGCTCAAGAACAGGAAGACATCGATATGTGTGGCATCGACAGGACGCTCTAATTCAAGTGAGAAGTTGGCCCATTCACGCTCTGTCGTCGCCAAGGATGTTTCCTGTGATTGGAACGAACTCCCAGATGTATCGTCGTACCACGAGACTAGTAGGCGAAGCTCTCCATCCGCGTTCGTCCGATATGTTCCTGACAGTGTGAACTCCTCGTTAGAAACTGGCAAACGGTTCCATGGCGATAGCAATGCTCGATTCTCGTTTGCTCGAACACGTACAAGTTCAATACCGCCGGAGCCATCCTGTCCAATCGGTTGGTCACTGCCACGTGTTTCACGACCGTAGCGCCACAGGGTGCCCTCGTACGCGTCGCTGTCAACATCGTGATCATCAAACGACCCGGTAATGAACCGTTCGCGACCGAGTTGTACCGGGTCATCAGAGTCAGCAACCCAACCACGCACTCTGCGTTGAATTCCACCATCGAGGGTCAGGTGTTCTGGTGGGGTCTGTTCGACATTAGGCTGGTACGCCAGTGTATCACCAGCAATCGCAAACGAATTATCTGAGAGGCCGGCGAGTTCCCACGTCAGCCGGTTTCGGAGTGGTCCCGTCACACCCCGTGGAGTGTATCCTTCAATGAGGATCGGTTCCGCTCGTGCCGACTGGACTCCGTTTGGAGTCACAGTCACCTGTAGGACGAACGATCGATATGTGGCCCACAGGTTTTGGTCAAAAAAGAGGTTCCCCATCGACCATGCGATCAGCGCGCCGTCACGGGACTCGAGTCCTCCCGACACGTGTGGGTGATGGTTTACCACTAAATCCGAACCAGCAGCGATTGCGGTATCAGTCAGATCTTGAAGCTCCCGGGTAGGCGTCCGTTGGTACTCTTCACCGCCGTGAATCTGTGTCACGATCACATCCGCACGTTCGGTCGCAGCCTGTACGCTGGCACGGATCGTTTCGGGCGTCGCTTCAGCAACCCCCGCACGATCCGGGACAGTGAGTGTTTCGTCATCTCCGTCGACTGTGTATGTCGCAGTCGTCTCATCAGCCGCCCAGTTGCGGTCATACTGTCTGCCCGCGGTCGTCGTTACCGAAACGAAGCCGACGGTTACCCCATCACGTTCGAGAACGGCTGGGGTGACTGCGGTGGAAGGGTCCGAACCGGCACCGGAATGAGCAACTTCGGCCGCATCGAGAGCCGCAACTGTCTCTTCGAGTCCTGGCGTGAGGGCATCGAAGGCATGTGTGTTCGCAAGTGCTGCGTAATCGATGCCGGCATCAGCCATCGCCGCTGCAGCGACGGGATGGCTAGTGAAAACAAATGCCTTCGACGGGTGTCGCCATTCTGATGTCGTTAGCGGCGTCTCTAAGTTGATTGATGTAATGTCCGCGTCCCCGAGTAGCGGCGAAACCGAGTTGAACAATCGGTCATGAGAGTCACGGCGGTCACCCGGTTGTAACCGGTAATAAAACCGGAGCGGATCGTCTCTTGGCTCGTAGTACCGTCGTCCAAACATCGCGTCTCCACCGAACGCTAAGCTGATGGCTCCCTCTCCCGACTCTAGTGTGATGTCTCTCGTCGAGCCTGGTGAGAGTGCCCTCGTAACTGAGTTGTGCTCCGGGTGGTCGAAGCGAACCCAAGCCGGGAACCTGCCAAAAGAAATTTGATATGATCCGTCAACATCAGTGGTGGTTCGTGCGATTTCGCTGCCGTTTCGATAAGCGGTCACCGACGCGTCTGCTAACGGGTCACTCCCTGTGGTGACGGTCCCGGTAGCTGTTGTCTCGCCGCTATCGCTATCTGAGACTGTCTGTCGAAGTCGCTCCGAACATCCAGTAAGAGAGGCAATTCCAGCGACTGAAAGCCCTATGAACCTTCTTCTATTCAACTTATATTACCCATCCACTCTTCATATTTGAGATCAACGATATGTCAGAGAGATTCTCGTTATCGGATATTTACAGAAAAATAATTAATCAGAAATTATCGCCGCCATGATCCCGTGTTGATTCTAGTATTTTATTAGAAAATCACACGACGGCCGAATATAATTATTATAAATGAGATACTAGAGTATCATTTACTATCCTCGTCGAGCAACTCCTTCAGCTGAACAAGGTCACAGAGGACGCTGTCGGGATAGCCGTCCGAGTGTCGGTAGACTTGTGCGATGCGGTCGGTTTCGGACTGTTCGTTTGCGGTCTCGCTCCGTTGGATGAATCGGAGTTGACTTCGTGTCGACATCGATCACCGCCGGAGTGTGTGCGCCGGCACCCATCACCGGCGCAAAAACACCATCACACAGTCGAATCCCGCAGACGGCTAACAATCCTCACATGCTTTCTGTTTTTAATTCAGATATTACCCTGTCAAAATCGTCAAAGGTTTCAGGTTTTATTCCCTCCTCGATGTTTTCTACTACCCTGTCTATCAGTTCCAGATTAATCCATTTGGACTCCAAGAGTAACATATTACAATCTGAGAGGAGAGCCTGAGTACAGATCTCTAAGTCCGCAATATCGTTCGCATCGGGTTTCTCGTTAGAATCCATCACTTGAAATCGCTGGAGGTAGACCTCTCCCTTCACATACTTCACTATATCTAATTCGTGCTGATGTAGGACTAATTTCTCACTATCCTCTTGCTTCTCCAAGTGGTCCTTGAAAGCTAGCCCTTTGAGGTTCTCATATCCGTATTCGTGAATTAGGTCTCTATACTCCTCAATACCGTTATAAAATTCGTCGACAGGTTCCCAATTCGAAGAACGGAAAATGTATTGTAGCGTCTCAACCATCCCGATACCCTGGGTCTGTTGTACCGCAAATCTTCGGAAATCATCGTCCGGGATGAGAGAGAGCGGGTTATCTGAGATTCGATATTCATTCCCGCTAGTCGGTGTTGGGGGAAGACAGTAATCCGCAATTGCAGCAATAATTTTCGACATGAGGTCCTGTTCCTCCGCTTTGACTAGATCGATGAAATTCCCGTAACTGAAGTAGACTTTCACATTATTAGAAGAACACACCTCATAGAACTCCTTGAAGAGGTCTGGATTCTTCTTTAGAGCAATCCAGTAGTTGGTGTCCATAATTACTCTCTTCATCTTGGCAATACTCACGAGATAGACCGTCTTAACTCCAGTCTTGAGGACTAAGTGAGCTAGCTCACTTAGATTTGATTCGGTTGTCTCCATGCTATAAAGTTTGAAGTTTCAATTGAGGGTCAGCTGGTCTTGTTGAGTTCCTCTGGCCCTGTTGAAATCCTATTGCCTCGACAACTTTTCCGCTGAAACAGCGGTTGGGTGGGTGTGCATACTATGTGTTCCACCAACAAACCTACAATCAAGACGGAGGTAGTGAGCGTATGTTACCGAATACCTCCATTAAGCTGGCTCTCCTTGGAATCGCTATCTTGGCGGCAGACACTGGTGCCGTGATTTGGGGGAATTATATCCTTTCTTGGATACGTAGCTCCAATAGCTGAGTCCTCTGTATCTAAGTTCAGAGTGCCTTGTCGATGTTGTGAGTGAGACAGCCGACAACGAGTTCCCGGAACTGCTTCCACCAGAGTCGTGAACGGACGAATGCGCCGTACTTCCGTTTGAGGCGAGATTTCTCCGTCTCGTTCTGACTACGCTGACCGTAGAGGTCGGCGTCCAGTCGAGCGTTCCACGCCTTGTGAAGCGACGAAAATTCTCGATGCTTGATGACCGGGCGAACACCAGATTCACGGGCCAACCTGCGAACCTTCTGGTCGTCGTATCCCTTATCGCCAAGAAGAACCGCTACTTCTCCGGTGTTTCGCTTGATGAGCGACGGCGCAATCTGCGAATCGTGTTTTCGCGTCGTCGTCACGTGTACATCGAGAATTACGTTCGACCTCGTGTCTACGAGAAGCGTGACTTTCAACTGCTGAATCGTCAACTTCGCTCGTCGTGTAATGCTTCGAGGCGTGACTCCGGTCGAACCCGGAGGCGTCGATTCCGACGACACCGTTAGTCGGTAGAAGCGTAACTGAGAGATTAAGAAGAACACGCCACACAGCCATGTCGAGTCGATTGAACGCTTTACACAACGTTGAGGGAGAGGGGAGTTCCATCAGGTCGATGGCACTCCGAACCCGGGGCATCTCGATGAGTTCGTCGAGAAGCGTTCGGTACGTCGTATTCTTCCGCACCTTGAGGCATAGCAGGACAATGTGTTGGTGTAGTGTGTATCGGAGTTTCGAGAACTTCGAGGAGTAGCGAGCGACAGCTCGACGAGCTAAGTGAAATGCCTGCTCAACGAACTGGAGTAACCGAGATTTTGGGAGGGCTTGCATCCGGTCAGACTACCGGGCGAACCTGTAACTTACTGAGGATTTCAACAGAGCCGTCTCACTCGCAACATCGACCTCGTAGATGTTCCCTGACTCCGATTTCACCTCGTAGATTCCTCCCTTTGTAGTAACGAGACGTCCTCTCTTCAGTTCGAACTCGCTTAGTGTGCAGCCCGAGTGTCTCTTGAGACGGCGACTAGTCGGTGAGAACGTACAGGAAACGCTATGCCTGTTCTATATCACTGACCGAGCGGAAAATGACGCGTCGGGCCTCGAAATCCTCCAAAAACGCCTTCGAGCCGCCGACGGTAAACGTGTCGTCAGGCGTCTCAACGACGAACGACTCTTGGGTCGGGAAGTCGTTCGAGAAGGGCCGAACGAGGCTCTGTTTCACCGCCACGATCGTCCCAGTCGTCGTCTCGAACGCCGCGTTACTCTGGGTGGGACGGATGTCCATCTCGGCCGTAACGACAGCTCCATCCATCAGATGTAGCGTCGCGTCGAACACCGCATTGCGGAAGCTCGTGAACGTCGCCGGCAGTTGGCTTTTCGACCCGACATGCACCTGCTCGCCCATCGGCCAGTAGTTCGCGATAAACGAGTCGAACAACGAGGAGACGATGTGCTCCTCAGCGTGGTAGATGGCATATTCATCGGAGTTCGAGTTCAGTATCGCATCTGCCGAGGCAATGATACCGTCACCCCGGTCAACGGTCAGCGTTACTGGCGCCGGGGCGCTCCACGTCTGGATGATACTCGCAGTCGCACCGTCGATCGAACTCGTGCCGTCGTATTCCGTGACGAGAAGCATACAAAATACTCCCCGGCTCTGGGCCTCTCTGAGCGAGTCTTCGACCCGATGAAGAACCGATGCGGGAAGTGCGAGAACGAGTTCGGATTCAGCGGTGTCGATCAGCTTGTTGAGCTGAGCGAGTATCGTCCGTCGAGATTTGATGATACTGAACTTCTGCTGTTCGTAGCTCTCGGAGTCAAACAGATCCTCTAACTGGGATTCGACAGTCTGTAGTTGAGAAACGAGATTATCGATGCCCTCTGCGGGCGGAATCGCTCGCAACTGCGTCGGTTGGACGTGATCGTCGATTTCGATGAGGTCGCGCTCTTCGAGTTTTCCGACGATATCGTACGCGTAACTCTTAGAGATGTCAGCCTCTTCAGAGACGACTCGGATTGTCGTCGCCCCGTTACGGAGTATTGTCACGTATGCTCGCGACTCCTTGTCCGAGAGCCCAATTCTCATGAGGCTGTCCACCACCTCGTCTTCCACCATACCCAAGTGTTCGGCCAAGGCGGGAGATAAATCTTAGTAAAGATGAGAGTACAGGCAGGGAGCTGTCCGACGCGTGACTGCCTCGGACCCCGTTGTTGAATGTAACAACCCTACTCGGTTTAGGCACCTCGGGTAACACGGGACGCGTGCGTTGCCAGTCGAATGGCGTGGGACCAACCCAACGGCGTTGCGCTGTCAGGTGCTCCGGTGTCGAAGAACTGCTCTGGGAGATAGCCCGATGGAAGGCAGAGACTGCCGTCGAGATCAATTTCGTCAAACAACCGGTCCGCCCACTTTTCGGGGTCGTACTCGTCAGTCGACGAGAAGAGTCGAATCGACTTTTCGGCCGCGTACGCCCCCCAGCCAGTCGAGACGGTCCAAACCTTCTCGCTTCCCTGCCCTCGCTGCCGCCACGTATCGCCCTCGAATCGCGTGAGTCCGGAGATGTCGCCGGTCTCTTTCCAGAGCCTGGAGAACGCGGTGTGGAGGTGACGCTCAAGCCGCCGCAATCGCGTGTCACCGATATCCTCGATGGCCCGGTAGGCGAGGTAAGCGTCAACGAGCGAGAACGTCGTGCTGTCGACTCGGTCGTCCAAGTCACCGTCACCGTCGTCTAATCGGAGCGCGTAGATACCCTCGTCGGGGTCCCACGCCATATCGAGCGCGTCGAAAACCTCCGTTGCCCGCGTCGCTGCGCGCTCTCTGGTGGCTGCATCGCACGTGACGGCCGCGATCGTGCTGTAGGCCTGAACGAACTTCGCGGCAGTATGCGTGAAACGACCATTCGTATTCTCCCACGCGTTTTCGCACATCGTCGGAAAGCCATCGTCTTCCAGCGAACTGTCGAGCCCGTCAACTCCCGACTGTAACGCGTTCTCGATGGCCTCGACGGTGACGTTTCGGAGCGACTGTCGGTACGCCGAGAGATACTCGGCGAGGAAAACGAGGACGCTCGCAGTCTGGTCGGCTTGGTACTGCGTTTCCGTGCCCTCGATGTGGCCGTTTGCCCATCCCGGCGCAAGCCGGCCGTTCATCGGCCACACCCGGTGAGGCCACCGGCCGTCAGGTAACTGTGTCCGCAAGTAGAACTCGGCGCTCTGTCGGTGTATCTCGGCTACATCGAACCCGAGCGACTCGTCGGCTTCCAAGAGAAACGTCGAAACTTCTCCGTCGTCTCGGAACCACGTGTAGCCGTAGCCGCCGGAGTACTGGTAGTACGGGTCGAAGTCCGGCCCCGCAATTCGGGCCCCAGTCGGTGCGGAGAGTAACTCAAGGACCGAAAGGTCAGTCGCGACAAGTCGGTCCGCGACCGTGGGGTACTGGCCTGCCTGCCGTGCCGTCGCGAGAAGCGCGGCTGAATCGCTGTTGGTTCGTCGCGTCCGGGTCGCGACCGCAGAGAGCGCATCCGAGCGAGACTGCGTTTCGATGTCCGACAGCAGGGTGACGAGACTGGTCTCACCGTCTTCGAAAGCGACGCGGACCCCAACACCGCCGGTGAGGCGACTCTCCTCGTACTCTTCGGACGCGCCGAACTCCGGAAACGACCGCGATTCCGCGGCGAGTATCTCGTCGAACCGTTCGAGCACTTGGGGCGTACACTCCACGAACTCAGTCGAGGTACCGAGATAGTCGTGTTCGCGGTTGTGGTACACCTCGACGGCCTCGTCGTGGACGAGCTGCCCGACGCGCCCATCTCTCCCCTCCGGGCTGATCTCGACGAACCCGGCCAGTTCGGCATCTTCCGGTGCACCGTCGCCAAGCTCAAACGTCGTCGTGTGGGCGAGTCCATCGGTAACGTCGCGTTGTATCACGTCGAATCCATCGAGACGGTGCGTCGTCTCGACGAGCGACCGGCCCGCTCGGTACGTCTGGCTCCCCGTGTCGAGCGCATCGAACCACTCGACCGCGTCACCGACACGGACGCCGAAGCGTGAGGACACGATGCCGCCGAATCCCGAAAGTGGGTACGAGTAGTCTCGGAGCGACCCGGCTGGTGAAACGTGAACGAGGCGTTGGTCCGACCCGCTGAATCTGCCTTGCCGCGTACGCCGTTCGCCCGGAAATACGTCGGTTGCGTCTTCGTTCTGCTTGTAATCGTCGAGTGACCGTCGGAGTCCCATACACCTACTGGCCACAGAGTTCAGATAAAGTTCTTGTGATATCTCAAATCTAATCCCTAAAGTATAAGTGTCCCTATTTTGATGAACAATTCGGACGATGACAGCGAACCCAGAGACGAGCAAGACGACGAAGAAGAGCGTCTCACGACGGCGGTTTATCGCCGCTGCTGGTGCGACGGGAGTCACAGCGGGCCTCTCCGGCTGTGCGAGTATGTTCGGCAACGGCTCCGACACCGGCGGACAGGTCGGTTCCGAAAGCGGTGGAACGACCGTCGTCTGGGGCTTTGACGCGACTGTCGCACAGGACCACGCGGACCAACTCCGTACTGCATTACACGAGAAAGGGGGACTCTCGGACGACATCCGCGTCGAGTTCCAGCCGGGCCAACCGGACAGCGGGAAGCGTCGCTCGACGTACAATCGGCTCCTGAGCTCTCAGGAGACGACGCCGGACATGTTCATGATGGACAACGGCTGGGTGAACATCTTCATCCAGCGGGGACAGCTCGCTAACCTCTCTGAGGTTCTCCCCGAAAGTGCGCGTTCGACCATCGAAAACGAGTACTTCGCTGGATTCACTGAGACGGCCATCGACCCCGCCAGCGGGGACCTGTTCGGTGTTCCGCTGTACCCCGACTACCCGACGATGTTGTACCGGAAAGACCTCGTCGAAGAGGCCGGCTACAATCCAACTGAGGAAAACTGGGCCACCGAGCCGATGACGTGGAAGCGGTGGTCGAACATCGCTGCCGAGGCGCAAGAGGTCTCGGGCGTCGATTACGGCTTTACCACCCAGTGGGATATCTACGTCGGAACCGCCTGTTGTACCTTCAACGAGGTCCTGTCTTCGTGGGGCGGCGCCTACTTCGGTGGTCGCGAGAACCTCTTCGGTCCCGTCGGCGAACGACCCGTCACCGTCGATTCGGACCCGGTCGTTAACTCGTTGAATATGATGCGAAAGTTCGTCCACGACGAGAGCTTCGACGGGCAGTTCAGCGACTACGGCGGTGGCTTCACGCCGACGAACATCCTCGGGTGGATCGAAGACAGTTCGCTCGCGCCGTTCGTCGACGGGAACGCCGTGTTCCACCGCAACTGGCCGTACGCGATTAACCAAGCAGCGTCGGAGTTCGGCGACGACCTCGGGACGATGCCGCTTCCCTACGGCGTCCCCGAAAGCGAGGCGCAGTTCCCCGGAACCGGTGGGTCCACCTCCGCACTCGGTGGCTGGCACATTACTGTCAACCCGAACAGCCAGAAGCTCGACGCCGTCACACAGGTCATCCAAGCGTCGATGCGCGAGGAGTTCCAGCTGTTTCTCCTGGAGGTCGAGGGATGGCTACCGCCGCGGGCGAGCCTGTTCAACTCCGAGACGGCTTCGGAGCTCGAACCGACCGGCGACTACATGGATACGCTCCGCGTCGCCGGTGAGAACACGATGGCTCGACCGGTTACGTCCGTCTGGAACAACCAATCGAGCAAAATCGCAGAACAGGCTAATCGTGCGGTCGGACAAGAGGTGTCGTCGGCCGAGGCGATGGCGACGCTCCAATCCAGCCTCGAAGAGACTGAGAGAAGCAACTGACGAGCTGAGAGCTCCACACTCAACAGATCAAACCATGAGTCCCACACCTCTCGGAGGGATAGTATGAGCGCCGATACGGCTGCGGAGCCGGCACGCGAGTCACGGCAGTCGGGGCCAGTCGTCGTCTTCTTGCGGTGGCTGGAGAACCTGAGCGACACGCAGTACGCGTACCTACTGCTGACCCCGGTATTCGTCCTGCTTGGTATCGTGGCTATCTACCCGCTCTTGCGGACGTTCGAGCTGTCACTGTACGCCGTCTCGACTGACCTCTCCAGTGTCCGTTTCGTTGGTCTCGACAACTACGTCGCGCTGTTCACCGGAGAGAAAAACCGGTTCCTCCCCGGTGGAACGACGTTTCTCCCGACCGGATTCGATGCCGCGAGTCTCCTCGATAGCGCCCTCGTAATAACCCTCATCTTCGCCGTGGCCAGCGTATTGTTCGAGACCCTCATCGGACTGGGTCAAGCGCTCGTCTTAGATCAAGACTTCTACGGCCGGCGGTGGGTCCGTGCGGCGATTATCATTCCGTGGGCCGTCCCAATCGTCATCCAGGGGATGATGTTCTTCTTGATGTTCGACTCGAACGTCGGATTCGCGACGCCGATTCTCGCCGACCTCGGAGTAGTGGCACCAACCAACACGCTGAACGATACGGTCAGCGCGACGTTCATCATTATCGTCGCTGACATCTGGAAGACCTCGGCGTTCATGGCGCTACTCATCCTTGCCGGGCTCCAGAGCATCAATCGTAATCTGTACGACGTGGCCCGCGTCGCCGGTGCGAGCAAGTGGCAGCAGTTCAGATACATCACGCTCCCGCTCATCCTGCCGACCATCGGAGTTGCAGTATTATTCCGCTCGGTGCAGGCGATGCGCGTGTACGGTATCATCGATACGGTCTCAAGCTGTACTGCTGTCCCCTCACTCTCCTGCATGGTCGTCTCGACGTTCAACACGCACGAGGGGACGTCCGCCGCTATCGCGTTCGTGACAGCGGCCATCATCGGCGTCGTCGTGATGGGAATCATCCTGTGGCAGGGGGAGGACGCGATATAATGTCCAGCGAAACCGACGGCACGGCAGACGACGCCGGTCCGCTCGCGCGGTGGGCACGGAACGCGATCCACAACCCACGACGGGTGTATCGAGCGCTGTTCTACGTCGCGATGGCGTTTTTCATGGTCACGACAGTATTCCCGTTCTACTGGTTACTCGTCCTCGCGGTGACGCCGCAGGGGAACCTGCTTTCCGGGAGTTTCCTCCCGACGGTCGAAATATTCGGTGTCAGCGGCACGTTCCCGCTCCCCGTTCCGAAAGGATTCAATCCGACGGCATTCGTTACCGTCTTCGAACAGGTCCCGTTCCACCTGTACGTGCTGAATAGCTTCGTACTAGCTGCCACGACGACAGTTATCGTCCTCGTCGTCGCGAGTCTCGCGGGCTACGTGTTCGGACGGATCGAGTTCCCCGGACGCGCGCTGTTGATGCTCGGTATCCTTGCCATCAGCTACTTCCCGCCCGCAGCGTTCGTCATCCCGCTGTTTCAGGCGTTCGCCGGTAACGCCCCGATAACGATTCCGTTTATAGGTGTCCCGCTATTCACGCCGCCCCGACTACTGAACACCCCGGGGTCGATGATCATGCCGTTCAGCGCGCTGTTCCTGCCGCTGTCGATATTCATCCTCACGACCTTCTACGGGCAGATTCCCGACGGGTTGGAGGACGCCGCGCGNGCGCTGTTCCGCGTCATCGTGCCGCTTTCGGCACCCGGCGTGGCGACCGCGGGCGTCCTCACGTTCATCAGCGTCTACAACGAGTTCTTCTTCAGCTCGATTATGGCGACGTCACCCGAAGCGTCCAAGTGGTCGCCGATCGTCGGCGGGATTCTCAGCTACCAGACTCAGTACACGACGCAGTACAACCTCATGGCCGCAGCGAGTGTTGTGGGGGTTATCCCCGTCGTCATCCTCGTCATCATCGCGCAGGAACGCATCGTCAGCGGACTGACCGCAGGAGCACTTAAAGAATAACAATGGCACGAGTACGACTCGAACACGTAAGCAAGCACTACGACGACGTAACGGCGGTCGACGACATGAATCTCGACATCGACCACGGCGAATTCATCTGCTTTGTCGGCCCGTCGGGATGTGGGAAGTCGACGACGATGGAGAGTATCGCTGGACTCACGAAGCCAAGTGAGGGCGAAATCCACATCGGGGACCGCGAGGTGACGAACCTCCCGCCGAAGGACCGTGGGGTGGCGATGGTGTTCCAGAACATCGCGCTGTTCCCCCACATGGACGTCTACGACAACATCTCCTTCGGGCTCCGCCTCCGCAACTANGGGGTGGCGATGGTGTTCCAGAACATCGCGCTGTTCCCCCACATGGACGTCTACGACAACATCTCCTTCGGGCTCCGCCTCCGCAACTACGACAAGGAGGAAATCGAGCGCCGCGTCGAACGCGCCGCCGAAATCGTCCAGTTGCAGGGGATGCTCGAACGCATGCCCGACGAGATGTCCGGCGGCCAGCGACAGCGCGTCGCCATCGCCCGCGCCATCGTCCGTGAGCCCGATGTCTTTCTCATGGACGAGCCGTTAGCGAACCTCGACGCGAAGCTCAAGGTCCACATGCGGACCGAACTCCAGCGCCTCCACAAGGAACTGGACACGACCATCATCTACGTCACCCACGACCAAGAAGAGGCGATGACGCTCTCGGACCGTATCGCCGTCCTTGACGCCGGCCAACTCCAGCAGATCGACCCGCCGCTCGTCTGTTACAACGAGCCGGCGAACCTGTTCGTCGCCGGCTTCATCGGCTCGCCCTCGATGAACTTCGCCGAGGCGACGGTCACAGAAGACGCGCTTTCGACAGCGAACTTCTCGCTCGCGTTCGACCCGGCGTCTGTCGAGGCTGTGGAGGTAGGTGACGAGGTGACTGTCGGGATTCGACCCGAAGACATCTATCCCAGCGGAGCACGGGTCGAAGTCGAAGACTCCTCTTCGCTCATCGCCGCGCGCGTCGATATTCTCGAACCGATGGGTGACGAGATATTTGCGTACATGCTGTTGGGCGAGGGTCGAACCTCAATGGACCAGTCAGGGACTGATGACCAGTTGCTGATGAGCGTTGAGCCTGACTCGACGATTCGGGAAGACACGGACGTCGAAGTCGTGATAGACCGAGGGAATGTCCACCTCTTCGATACGGCGTCAGGAAACGCACTCGCCCACGGCCTATCCCCCGTTTCAGGCAAGTTAGAGACCGAGACGACAGCCGACGCAGACGACTGAAGCGACCCGGCAACCTCGCCGTCGGCGACGGTGAGACGCAGTAACTCTTGGAGGCCACCGAAAGAAACCGCTCTCTTGGGCCTCCTCTCCTCACACCAAGGGTGTGCCGAGCACAGATGGGTTCCGCAGTTTCTATCGAGGCGCGTTGACATCCATACTTTCCTGCAGGGCGGAGTTTAGCCTTGGTTTTCCATAATGGGGGGAGAATAGGTTCCGCTACCCCTCATCGTATAAGTGTATTAGTGGAAACGGTGAGGTCTGATATTCGTCAGACAGTCTAGATAGATTCCCAACGTAGAGAAGAATGCTGTTCACTCGTTGGTTATCGAAGTCGACTGCGAACGAGTCCGCCCCGTAGGCGGCGTGGTAGGCGCGGTGGCGTTCGAGTGAGCCAGTCACCTTGAAGTGGAAGAATGCGGCCGCCGTGTCGGGCTTGCTCTGTGTTTCGACCTGCGACTCGACGGATGCGGGGAGCGCGATTTGGGGCGTCTCCGTGTCGATACTCGCAGCGAATTCCTCCGCTTCCTCGACGGTTGCTTGCGAATGTGCCGGTGTCTCGCCGGTGAACACGTTCACCGGGGGTTCCGTCCCATTGGTGAACAGGACATCTTCGAAGGTGTGGGTCCCGAGGATCGCCTCGGGGGCTAACTCGCAATCGTCGAATGGATCGTCGCCTTGTTTCTCGGGCATCAAATCACGAGCCTCCGGCGGGACTCACCCATTCCGGCCCCTGAAAAACAGCAGTTGGCTTCGAGTAACCCGCCCACCGGTAGATACCCAAAACCCCTATGGATTCTGTATCCGATGTTTCGGTCAGATGCCCTCCATATCGCGCCGTGAATACCTTGTAGTCTCAGCCACGACAGTTCTCGCGGCAACTGCCGGCTGCCAGACCAATTCGTGTACTCCGACAGATCCTGGCGTCGCGCAGTGGCCACAGACACGTGCCTCTCCGCACAATACGAACGCCGTTCCCGATCAGCCGACGCTCACGGCTGGCGGTGATTATTGGACGAGTTCCCTCGCAGACGATATCGATATCACCGGACTCGTTGCCACAAATGATACGGCTGTCGTCGTCGGCCGCGCGCCTCGCGAGCAGAATGGTATCGTGACAACCGTACAACTCGACGACGGGTCCTCCGAGACGACCCACGAACTCAATCGGCGTCCAACTGGGCCGCCAGCCCTCGCGGATTCGCTCGCTGTGACGCCCGTACTTGGCGACTATACTGAACCATCGACTGGCGGGCTCGTCGCACTCGACACCGATAGCTGGACGACCACTTGGACACACGATACGGCTGGCAGACCCAATCCGGCGACCGTCGCTGACGACCTCCTCGTTGCCACGAGCGATCGGGGCGATGTAACCGCTCTTGAGGCGTCCACCGGCGACACGCGGTGGACGCGATCGTTCGGCGACGATCACCAGCGTGCAAGCATCCCGGCACCACCGGCCATCGACAATGACTCTGTGTACATCACGGCAGATGGCTCTGCCGCCCAAGGAATCTACGCGCTAGACCGCGAGACGGGTGAGACCCAGTGGGGGATCCCTGGGCCAAATATCCCGGAACCGCTCGTCCGCACGGAGGATGTCGTCCTCGCGAGCTACGACCGTTACGAACTCGTGGCGTTCGATGCCACCAGTGGAGACCGGCAGTGGTCAAAAGCGATGTACGATGGTGACCTGTTCGCGCCAGCGGTCGGGCACCGCCGCGTTTTCAGCGCGGACAAGAAAACCGTGTATGGGCTGGCCGTTGAGAGTGGAGACGTCCAGTGGGAACAAGCCCTCGATGTCGCAGGCCCCCCATCGGTCGTTGGGGAGTCAGTCGTCGTTCCGACGACTGACCGGACTGTCGGTCTGAGCATTGAGGACGGGAGCGAACTGTGGGCTCTGTCTGAGACTTCTGCAACGGGATGTGTTCCTATCAGTCGTGGTCTGCTTTACACGTCAGGGAATTCGGTGACGCTACGAACGAACTGTGACTAACCAGAACGAACGGGGTGCTGGTCGGTGCTGGGGATGCGCAGTTCTTGGCGGTCCCCGACTCGCTCGGCCAGCTTCCGTTGCAGGTACTGCCTCGCCGTCGACGGGGTGAACACGCCTGTGTCAAGTACGTCGCCGACGACGTGCTTAAGGGCCACGAACTGTCCCTGCAGGTGGTCGTCGCCGACCGGCTCGCCGTCGTACCAGCGCACCGTCGCAAGCGCGCCGTTCCCGACGGTCACCCCCTGTTCGACCGTCTCCGAGTCGTACTGGAGGCCGAACCACAGCGTCCGATAGGCGGTCACCTCGAACGTCGTCGACACCACGAAGAACGCCTCGTGGTGGAGGTAGTCGAGATGGTCCGCGACGATCTCATCGAGGGTGAGCCCGGTGGTGCGGGGTTTCGGCTCGACGACCGTCGACGGTTGATCCTCGCCAGCGAGGTAGCTGTCGACGGCATCTACCTCGAGGCCATCGGCCAGTTCCGCCAGCAGCTGTTTCGCCCACTTGGAGTCGGTGTCGTCGCCACCGAACGGCGATTCAGCCGAAATTCGGCGCTTGAGCTTCAGGTTCGCTGCGCCCCAATGAGAGTAGTGGAGCGTGTACTGTCCGTCTGTCCGTTCGTACGCAACGAGTGCGCGGTGACCCATCGAGCAATCACCTCACGGGGCGACCGCGACTGGATCGCCCCGCACCCCTCCCGGGGGACGAACAACTCTACTCGTTGATCGGCTTGAGGGAATTGAGATCGGCGTGGAGGACTTCGCCGTCGCGAACGACGTACCGCTTCGCAAGCACGGGGAAGCGGCAGTTCGTGAACCCCGCCGTCTGGATGTCGAGTTCTTCATCGGGTTCGAGATAGTTGGCCAGCTTTCGGAGGAACTCGTGAGTGACGAGACTTCCTTCGTAGTCCGGAAGTCCATCCTCACAATTCGTTGAACGGCACCGTAGTTCCCGCAACGAGACAGGAGGAACAGAAGCTGAGCAAGCGCTTGTTCACGTCTGACTCGATATACCCGACTACTAGACTGAACAGAATCAACAGTCTTCCCCAATCACAAGTTCTTATACAAGTGCGCAAAACCTGCTCCAGTATGCCCTCCATGTCAGTCGTACGAACAGAGTTCCAGCGATGCCTCCGAGGAAAGACGCCGTGGCTTCTGGCGCTCTGTCTCCTCCTCGTGAGCCGCGTCCCCACGAGTCCCGAACAGGCCGTCGTCCGACACCTCGGCGACGCCGCCGCGTTTCCACGCGCTCAGACCGCCGTCGCAATTGTCGTTCCGTTCGCCGCCGCCGCGCTGGGCTTCCGATCAGTCGTCGGCGAGCGCGAGAGCGGCACCGCCCGCGTGCTCCTCGGAACTGAACTCTCCCGCACCGACCTCGTCGTTGGGAAGGCTCTCGGCCGCGGAGCCGCCATCATGGTTCCCGTCCTCGTCACCATGCCGCTGCTCGTCGCCTACGGTACGTACACGTACGGGAGTATTTCTCTCCCCGTGCTCGCTGGCCTCCTCGTCGCGGCGGCCGCCTATGCGTTCGCGTGGACGACCGTCACCGTCTCGCTCTCGGCCACGATGTCCTCGACCACGCGCGCCGCCGGCGTCGTCTTCGCCGTCACGCTCCTCCTCGGGATATTCTGGAGCGACATCACGGTTGCGCTCCTCTGGAATCTCGTGACGGGCTCCACGCCGAGTAACGAGATGGCCCACCCCGAGCTGTTCTCTGCTCTCAAATGGTTCTCTCTCCCGAGCGCCTACTACGTGCTCACGGATTGGCTCCTCGGGGTCCCGGTCGGTCCCGGAAGTGCCGCGCTCCAAGTGAGCGACGCGCTCCGCAACAACGGGACGCTCGCCACGGCGTCCCCGCCGCTGCCGGTATGGGTCGGAGTCCCCATCTTCCTCGCGTGGCCTGCCCTCGCGCTCCTCGTGGGCGTCTCGGCAATCCGCTACGGCGACCTCACCCCGCGTGGTGGCCCCGGCCGGCTCCGCCGTACGTGGGCGAACCGTCCGTCACTCCCGCGTATCGCCGTAACGCCGGCCACAGCGGTCGTCGGCCGCGGAGGCTGGGTGGATTCGCTCCCCGGACGGTGGCAGCCGCTCGCGCGACGCGAGTTCCGCCGGCTTACGCACGGCTCCGGCGTCTGGCTACTCGGCGCGACAGTCCTCGTCGCCGGAGTCCTCAGCCTCTCGCCGTCAATACTTGTTCGAGATGCCCTCGGAGCGTGCGTGCCGCTTGCTGCCCTGCAACCGCCGATCAGCGTTATCGGCGGGTTTGGAACGCTTCTGCTGACATTTCGCACGGTCGTCACCGAACGCGACTCCGGGAGCATCCGTATGACGGCCGGGACGGCCGTTTCGCGCTCCGCGACGCTCGTCGGTGTTATCATCGGACGAGCCAGCGCAATCGCGTTCTCGCTCGTCCTCGCTGTCCTCGGAACGTGCCTCGTCGCCATCCCCCAGCACGGCGTCGCCCCACCACACGTACTCGTCGGGTTCCTTGCGGTTACTGTCGCTTTCGTCTACTGCATGACGGGATTCGGCGTCGCGCTCTCGACAGTCGTACGCCGGCAGATGATCGGGGGCGTCGCCGTCCTTGTGCTTGCCGGCCTCTACCTGACGTGGTTCCAGATTTCGAACATCGTCTACGGCACGCTCACCGGGACGGCCGTAAACGGCTTCTCCCCGCCAGCGAGCCCGACGTACCTTCTGCTCCGGTGGGCGCCACCAGCGAGCCTCTATCACGTCGTGACGAACGCCGTGCTCGGCGTCCCGAACTCTGCCGGGAACGCGGCCGGGGTACTCACCGACGCGCTTCAGTCGAACGTCTTCTCAAATATTGTGGTCGTGCGGGCGGCCTACGGCGCGGATGTCCCTGTCTGGTATCTTCATCCGGCGGTCGCCCTCGGGGAACTCCTCTGCTGGTTCGCACTCCCAGTCGCGCTCGCCCTCATCAGCTATCGGCGCCGCGCACTCGATTGATTACGGCGCGTCCTCGCTTGGCGCCGTCGGCTCACCGTCGGCCATGGCGACGAAGGCGTCCTCTATCGTGCCCACATCGACGTCGAACGACCGAATCGTCGCCCCGGAATCGGCGAGTGCTTCGAGCGCACGATAGCGAGTCGCGGCGTCGCAGACGGCCTCGATTCGACCGTCCGTTCGCGTGATACGCGTGACGCCATCGATGGCTCGCACGGCCGCGAGCGCGGTATCATCGGCGTCGGCGTCGATACGGAGGCGGCTTTCGACACCTGCCGTCGCGCGGAGTTCTGCCGGCGTGCCTTCGGCGACGAGTTCGCCGTCGGCGAGCAGGCCGACGCGGTCGCAGACGCGCTCGACTTGGTCGAGGACGTGACTGGAGAAGAAGATTGTCGCACCGCGGTCGCGCTCGTCCGAGACGACTTCACGGACTAACCGAACTCCATACGGATCCAGTCCGGAGAACGGCTCGTCGAGGATGAGGAGGTCTGGATCACCGGCGATGGCCATCCCCAGGCCGAGGCGTTGTTGCATCCCCTTCGAATACCCCCCGGCGCGTTGGTCAACGGCGTCCGTGAGGCCGACACGGTCGAGGATCGTCTCGGGGTCGCCGGTCGCGTCGTTCGCGTCGAGGATGTAGGCGACGTGTTCGTGGCCGGTGAGCGAGCCGTAGACGCCGAAACGGTCCGGGAGGATGCCGGTGCGGGCGTGAATCGTGCTTGCCTCCTCGCGGACGTCTAACCCGAAAATTCGCGCTGTCCCCGTACTCGGGCGTGTGTAGTCCATCAGCATATCAATGGTCGTGGACTTCCCGGCGCCGTTCGGGCCGAGGAAGCCGTACACCTCGCCCTCGTCGACGGTGAGGTTGAGGTCAGCGACGGCGGGCGCGCCGTCGTAGCGCTTCGTGAGGCCGCGCGTCTCGATGGCGGTCATCTCCGGTCACCGCCCGCTCTGGGCGTTCGTTCGCTGGCGACGCGTGTGGGCTGGAGGGCCATGCGCTCCCGTATTCTGTGAACGTGCAAAAACCTTCGCGGTACCCGGCGCGACGAGGAGCGACCACATGGACATGAACTCGTGATGGCCTAACGAAGCGAAGCTCAGACTCTCCCGAAGAAAATCCAGCAGGCGAAGATTCTCGACGCTGATGTTACGGAATGGTCGGTCGCGAGCGACGCGGAGGGCGGCAGCGGCGAGCGGGGCGGGCCGTAGAGAAACACCGTTCAACCACGCTCGACGCTCAGTAACCCAGCCGCCATCCTGGCGGACTCAGAAAAGGCGAGGGCGTCTCGGCCGTCCCCCGACCCCGAAAGCACCGCAGGGACGAGGCGCGCAGCGGCGTTCTCGTGAGCTTAGCGAACGAGGGCCAGCAAGACGCAGTCTCGCGTGGTCGCGGGACGTCGAGCGGCCGAGGGCTTTCGACGGTGATGCTTTACAATCACGTGCTCACTATCGACACCCGAATGTCTGGCCTCTATAATGCGATTATGTCGCGGGCTGCGGACAGTGAATACATCGATCCCGAACACGTCTAGCCGCTCGGAATCGGCTGCACCGTCGTCCTCATCGCTCTCGTCGATATTCGTGCTCTGAACCAGCTCCTGGCGTCCCTTGACGGATTCACGCAGCTACGACAGCTGCTGGTAATGGCGTTGAAAGGGATTGGCGCGGGGATGATCGCACATTTCGCTTACAGTACGAGCGAGATCTCGTTTCGAAGCCGCCAAACGCTCCAGAGCAAGGAACGCGCGCTTATGATCATCCTCGGAGTTGGTGTCGGCGCCGGCCTATTGGTCGACGTCGTCATCCCTCGGCTAATCGAACCCTTTCCGTTCGTCGTGGTCCAGACCGCTGGACTCCTGCTCGTGGTCGGCATGTGGTATCTGCACTTGTTGATCGAGAATTGGAAGCTGTCGAACGAGTGGCCCCATGTGCTGAGTGGGCTCCTCATTGCCTTCGGTCCGTATGTTCCCTACTTGTTGTAGGATATCTCTGGGGACCTTCTGAGGGGCGGTATCAGGATAGGTCTCAATCGCCCTGTGAGTTCAGTTCGTTGAGAAACTGGCCAGCGGTCGTCCCGATATGAACGCCGTCGATGTTGGACATTTCGAGGTTATAGGTGGCGGTCCGGAAAGGCGTCCCGTCGACGAGAACACGATGAATGACGGTACGGACGGGGCTGGTCCCGTACCTGTCGACGGCACTCGCCATTAGCTCGTCGAGATGCCCGTCCTGGTGATCTGTCCGGGGATGCTGGGCGCGCTCGAACACAAGTTCCACCACGTCGTCTACTGACGCGTGTTCTGGATTCTCGGTACGTTCACGAACGTCGTAGAGAGTCTCGGAATCGGTCATCGGTACTCACTCTGGGGTATCCGCGTCAGTATCTGCCGTCGATGGCTCCAGTCGTCGCTGCTGACGAACCTCGGCTAGGGCGTCTTCGAGCGTGGTCAGACATTCGATCGCTACGAGTTCGTCGGTGATCTCGTCGAGGAGTGCGGCTCGTTCGATAGCGGTCTCGTCTCCCTCGGTCGTCTCGATCGAGGCAACGCAAACCTGGCGCTTCTCGTGCCATCCACAGTTCCAACAATTCCGTGAGACCTCGATACACTCGTCTTCATCCGCTGCAAGGAGGGCGTCGGTGAGTGACGCCGAAGGCGGGTGGTCCGGCCCGACTTCGAGTGTAACCGAGGACCCGCACGCGGGGCAGTCCATGATCTTCCCGAAGAGCGCCCGTCTGTTGAAGATAGTGGAGCGATTCGAGTGTCGCACAAATACGCCGTGAAGGGAGAAGATTTCTTTTTCCGAGTGGGTCGCCCTCGTAGTCGTCGTCTCGGAGGGGGAGTGCCTCCTCGTGATAGGTCTTCGTAGAGAGCAGGACCGTGATGAGTTGGGTACCATGGTTCGGGAGTTGAGGCGCTCCCAGAATGAGCATCGGGCGACCTTTCTCCGAGAGCGGGTCACTCGCCCAGATAATGTCGCCACGTTCCAGATCCTCGAACGCAGTCACTGTACGTCGTCCATCTCGTCTGTCTGGAGGTCCTCAAGACGTTCCTCACCGTACTGTTCGGCTGCCGTTTTATGATGCCGGTGGAGCCGGTAGGCAGAGTGGAGCCGTTCCTCGTCGTCCGTGATCGCCCAGTACGGGCGCTTGTGCCGCACGAGCTCGCGTTCCTTCAATCGTGAGAGAATCGCACTGACAGCGTCCGTCTCCAGCCCGAGTCGCTCCGCAATCGTCGCCGCCTTCCACGCCCGGTCGTCGTTCTTGTCGAGGAACAGTACGATTCGTTCAGTGTCATTCCGGTCCTCGAATTCGTCGGCGTCAGCGTTTTCGAACTCGTCGATATCGATAGTACCGCTCGACATGGATCAGTATTGGGACTGTTGGAACATAGTTGTTTGGTATGTTTGTTACTTGGATTGGAGAGGGTCACTCCGCTGGCATCGCAACGATATGTTCCTCGAGGCCGCGGGTCCAGTACATCGCCAAGCCACCTGGGCCACAGCGCTCGCACAGCTGCAACGAGCCTTCGAGATGGCCGAGTTCCACGCGGAAGCGCGTGAGCGCCGCGAGTGTGTCGACGACCAGTCCACACCCGTCACAGGCGACGTGGTCGCGCTCATCGGGGTCTGACTCTGTCTGGATTGCGCAGTCGACGCAGATGGGGTGGGTGACCCGTTCGTCCTGGCCCCACGTATGCGCCTCGCCAGCCTCGGTGCCCGGCGGGGCGTCGCAGAACGCACACCCCGTGAGCGTCTGCTGCATCACTCGCCCTCCGCGTCGGCGTCGCGGCCAGCCGTCCAGCCACGGGCCGTCGTGTCGTCGACGTCCGCCGTCGCGACGCCGGCGGTATCGCGGTCCTGGGCGAGCTGTGCTTTCTCGAACTGTTCATGGTCGGCACTCGTGTCGTCGTGAGGATCGGGATCAGGCATGGTGAGTCACGCCGCGCACGCTGTCGCGCGCTGCACGCCTCCCGGCGCCGATAAACAACTCATGGCGTAAAGATTCGGCACCTCCTTGGATCGCCCGGCCGCCAGGGTACACTCACTCGAGGAGTAGGGCGGTGGGTGGGGGCGAGGGAATGGATCCGCCTCCAGTATTAACCAACACTATGCCGGTATCGGCCGAGAATGTTGGTTAAGTCCAGCCGCTACGGTGTTCGAAGATCTCGTACTGGCTTCACCGCGAACGTGTCTGGCTCGCTGGTTGCTCCTTCACCAGCCCACTCCGCCGACGTCGATGCCGACCGCGTGAGCTGGGTAATCAGTTCGTCGCGAACGGTTCGTCGAGGGATGATGGTCTCATGCCAGCCCAGCCGGTCGTCGAAGTGCCGCTTCTGAAACGTCGCCGACATCGTCGACCGCGACGTACTGCGTCCGCGTCGACCGCCCGACCTGCCGAGAGACGAGGACGGCGCCCACGGCCTCGTGCGTGAGCTCGACGAGAGCACACTCCACGAGAGCAACGACCGACGTGTGACCTCGGTCGAGCGGGAGCACCACCTCAAGGTCTACCCACGGTGACTCGCCGTCCGGGTACTTACCGCTTGATTCGCTGCTCGTGTCTCACTGCGTCGTTCCGAACCCATCGTCTAACGGGGGCACGTGATGCGTCCCGCCACCCCCTTGCGGGGGCGACAGACACCACCGGAACACAACCGCTCAAACTGTGCGCTACATATGATACGTTTCTGAATCCAAGATCCCGATGACGACCCCTCGGCCTGAGAGAGCCGGCGGCCTTCGCACACTACATATCGCCGCTTTCTTTGGACGAAAACCGCGGTATGCAAGACACTATGACGGTCTCAAATCTCAGAAGAGCCCCGTCGGGCTGATTTGAGGGCGTAGAAAATACCTCGACGAGTTCCGAAGTAATGATGTAATCTCAAAAATTGCTCGACGGCTGGGTAATGAAGGTGATTACGGCCGTATCTGGATACCTTGGAACCGCTGCTTCACCTGTTCTGAGTCTCTCGAGGCCCCCGACTCGGTACTTCGAATCGTGAAATACTCCCTATTCCTTCGGTTCAGACCGTGATGGCCGCTGAAAATTGCTCGACGGGAGTCAGAAGAACTTGATGCTACCCGTCTGCCTGGTTGCCGACCTCTGCAATGACCAGTACGATTCCGAAAACGAACAGCCCGTAGCCCGCGATACCCGCCGCGAACGACTGCTGGAACAGGCCGACCGTGCTTCCCGCACCGATGCCGCCGCCAAGCATCCCAATCTTCCATGAGGTACCCTCGCCGGACAGGGTTCGAATCGTCTCTGCGTTGTCGAGCGCAAACGCCGTTGTCGTCCCGTATATGAGTGGAATCATTGCCATGAGACCGAGATTACCGTCGTCAACGACGGCCGTCAGCGACATGACGCCCAGACCGACAATCGCCGATAGAACGTACCGAATGGGTCGTCGCACAGCGGCGTATCGTCCGAGCGTTACTTCAATGTCCGAGGTTGTCTCTTGGACGCCAGTCTTGTCAGGTTCTGGAGAATTCAACAGAACCGAGTCGTCTGAAACCCTCTTGTTGAGTTCCGAATCAGCGATGGCATGCCGCGAGCGTGCGGACGTCTTTTGTGTCGGTGTTATCTTGCGAGAGATATCGGAAAAATCCAGCACTGTCTAACTCGCTGCCGTCTCATGAGCGGCAATAGTTATTCGACGATGATTGCTCCTTTCTGGTCGAGTGATCTGTGGGGCTGACAGGCGTAGCGATACGTTCCGCTCTGTTCGAACGTATGTCGGAAGTGGACTCCGGATTCGGGCGTAACCTGACCGGAGTGGATGTCTGAATTCAGGAACACCACGTTGTGCCCGCCGCCGGTTCCGGTCCAGTTCCACTCGACCGTCGTACCCGTCGTAATCTTCAGAACCGGGGGGTCGAACGCGAAATGACCTCTGTTGCCCCGAGTCCCGACAGAGACTGTCGCCGTGTCGACGTCGGTTCGGTCAACCACCGTACCGTCGAAGTTACTGCTGTCGCCGACCCACCTGTCGACGGTCTGGTTCCCCGTCGACGGAGGTTCTTTGACGAACACGGCACCGCGCATTCCTTCATCTCGGTGCGGTTCCGAGACGAACGGATACGTCCCCGGTTCTTCGAAGATGTAGTGATAGGATGTACCCGATTGGGCGTTCGGTCGTCCGCTGTCGAAGGTGCCGTCGAGCGCAACGATATTGTGGAGACCGCCGTGACCGGTCCAGTCCCAGGTCACATTCGTCATGGGAGCGACTTCGATTACGGGCGGGTCGAACGACAGTCCGTCCTCAACGGGGTGGCCAACCTCAATCAACGGTTGGGAACCAAGCCCGTATCGAAGCGTATCCCCCCGGTAGCCGTTGGCATTTGCCAGCCAGTCGTCGATTGACTCGGGGGGAGTCAGGGTTGACTCCGTGGTCGTCGTTGCGGTGGTTTCGGAGTCGTTCGTGCTCGTCGACGACGTCGTACTGGTACTGGCGGCGTCCGGTTCACGATTTGCTGTGCTACAACCAGCTATCGCTACGGTGCCAGCGAGAGCGGTGCTGCGGAGGAGTTGCCTACGAGTCGGGGACCGTTTCATTGCAGTTTGACGGTCGAGTTATTGTCAAATCAGCGCTATGACGCTTCCCCAACACTGGGAGTACGCCCACACCTACATATGTATAGGGCGTGTAAATTTAGGGTTTTAGTATTAGGTGAGAGCCGCTACCGGTCGACCGATTGTCTCGTTGTGATTGACAGAACAGAGATTCCGTGCGAAGACGAGGAAAGCGGACATCCGATACAAGATGGGCGGGAGGACTCGCGGCATCCGTCAACTAGCGACCCCAGCCAAGACGGCTGGATCAGATTTCCGAGGTCTGAGCGGGAGACTTCCAAGACGGGTGGCGTCGAGACAGCTAGTGTTGCATGGCCGGGGAAACCGGGACGTACGCGACCGTGACAGTATCGAGCGTCCACCCCCTCCACCGAGATAGCCAGCGACTCCCGCTGCAGCAATCGTGGGTGCGCCTGCCTTCTGGAGTAGTCTTCGGCACGAGATTTGAGCCATTGGTTTTGGCAACTTTATCGATATATCAACCGATTCTTGTGATTTCCCCATCTAGAGTTGATACTAACGAGGATTGAAGTTCGTAGATGTTGCTAGGGGTAGCGTGAACGCAGAGAAGGACAGAACAGAATTAGTTCATGTCGGCCAGCGGGCCGAAGTCGTCGACGGGGAGTACTGAGTAGTCGATTGTGAGGGTGTCCTTCGTCGCTCGAATCTTTCCGACGAACGTCGAGATTTCTTCGAGCGACCCTTCCAACACGAACAGCTCCATGCAATGATGGCCGCCGACGTGGCTATGGAAGTTCGATGCGACGATGTCCTCGTGCTCGTGGCGGAGGTGCATCATTTTCTCCTCGACACTTGTCGTTTCGTAATCGAAAACGACTGTGACGACGCCCATTAAGTCTCGGTCTTCGAGTTTCTTGTCCTCGAACTCACCGAGAAGGTTTCGGCTCGCCTCGCGAATTACTTCACTGCGACCAGTATAGCCGTGGTCGTCCGCGAACTGGTCGATTCGATTAAGCAATTCTTCCGGCATCGAGACGCTTACCACGCTCATATAACAACGCAGGGCGGACAAAATATTAAATATTATCATCCTCAGCTTCGGAAGAACAGTAATTGTGGTCTGCCCGCTCACGATGGAGGGAGACCAACACTCGATGAAATCGACGCCAAAGACGAAGAAACGTCGGCGCTCCTCACCGACCGCGTACGGTTCTGTCAGCACTATTTGGGGAACGAGTCGTCCGGGTCGGTTGCAGCGAGAGTTGGCACAATCAAGTCTGTTCAGGATGGGACCGACGACGGAGTCGAGGAGATGAACGCTCCTGACGGCAGAGTGTGTCCGCGTTGCGGATCCGCTTTCACCGAGGGTGGGCCGCCGATGTGCCCACGCCGCGGTGCTCCTCGCCGATATTTTGGGCCGCCTAAAATTCGGAACGCTTTTGCGTATTTAGGCGAGCCTAAACCACATGCCAGACGGTTCCAGCGATCACGAGACATCGACGCGACGAGACGCAATCAAGTACGGTGGAGCAGTCATCGGTGGGGGACTGCTCGCTGGCTGTATCGGACAGTCAAACTCTGCGTCACCGTTGACTGAGACAACCGCGAACGACTCGTCAACCGCGACGAAGACCACAGAACCGGAGGTGGAGAGTTATTCGGTGACGATGGCACCAACCGGTACTGTCGAACTCGACGAGGTTCCCCAGAACGTATTCACCGTTCTCGTTCACCACGCAGACATGGTCGTCGCTCTCGGTCACGGTGATGCCCTCAATGCGATGTACAGTCCGTCCAACTTCGAGGGCAATTACGACAAGCTTCTCGAACGGCTCAATGGAGTCTCGGTCGATTGGTCGGAGCTCTACAACTCGTGGAATCCGGACAAGGAAACCCTGTACGAACTCGACAGTGACCTCCACCTAGCCGACCCGGCGTACGTCTCGACAATGGATGCGTGGGACACCGCGGATGTCGAGGAAGTCCAAACGGAAATCGCCCCCTGGTTCGGGAACTCCCTCAGTCGGAACCACAGCGAACCGCCGGCAGACTGGGCAGACCAGTACCAGTATTATTCCCTCTGGGATATTTTCGGCAAAGTAGCGCAGGTCTTCCAAGAACAGGAGCGGTACGAAGCGCTCTCTGACGTCAAAACTAATCTCGACTCGGCAATCTCGTCGAGTCTCCCAGCAAGCGATAACCGACCGCAGACGGCGCGAATCATGACGACTCCGGAGCTGGATACCATCTGGACCTTCCACATGAACGGCCCGGGATTCATTCGGTCGCACACGCGTCCGTTCGGCGTCCCCGACGCACTCTCGGATGTGGGAGAGAGCAGCACGATTGACCTGGAGACCCTCGTCGAGACCGATCCGGAAGTAATCCTCGTCGAAAACGCGTTTGCCAGGAGCGACGATTGGCGAGCAGTAAAAAAGGAGTTCCACAACGACCCGGTTGCGGAAGAAATTTCGGCAGTGAAAAACGACCGGGTGTATCCGCTCAGCGCCCGGTACGGCGGCCCAATAATGAACCTCTTCCAGTTAGAGATGGTCTCCAAACAGCTGTATCCGGAGCAGTTCGGTGAGTGGCCTGACTACGACGGTGGTCCGTATCCCGACTTTTCCAAGGAGGAACAACTATTCGACCGCGAACAGGTCGCGAATATCATCAACGGCGACTTCTAACTAAGGTTTGACCCCAGGACCCAGGACCCTCAACGGGCAGAAAGCGGGTCTACCGAACGTCCGATTCAGTCTCGATGTTGCTGAACGCAAGTCGCGCATCAAAATCAGCCTCCGAGGTTGTGAATCGGTGATAATGCAACAGCCGCACTCACTAGCTCTCGAAGTTCGGGAAGAGCCCTGAAGTCATCAGTAATCAGAAACGGTGCATCCACCTCACGGACCGCGGTTACGCAACTGGCTTCACCATCGTCGATTCGGCTCGTTGCGAACACAGATATCGCCGTCGAGGAGTTCGAACGCCAACGGTGCGAGACGGCCGCCGAATCCGAGCCAGCGTCGTCTCCGAGGTCGCTATCTGAAGGCGGCCCGTACCGTGTCGAGAAGTACGTCGGGCTCGTACTGATGGGTGCTCACCGGCGGCACATCGCCCTCGGCGTCGAACAGTTCGTGAACCGCCATCAGTGCCGAGCGAACCGAGTACTCGACGGTGAACACCACGTCGTCGGGAACCTCGGCGAACTGGCCGAGGAACGCGAGATTGTTCGATCCCGCAGGGACGACCTCGGGGCGGTCACCGGGCGTCCGCGGCATGAACTGACTCGTGATGAACGGCATCATACAGGGGATACAGGTGGCCGTCTCGCGTAGCTCTTCGAGACGGTCGGCGTAGCCGAGGTGGTGACAGAGCTCCGCCAGAATCTCCTCGCCCGTACAGTCCTCCATCTTCTTGTTCACGTGATTCCCGCGTTCTTCCGGGAAGAGGCCGTACCCCCAGATGACCTTCACGTCATCAGGTTGGTTCGCGAAGTGGGGCTGGACGGCGGTGACGATGGAGAGCAGCCAGTTCGACTCCGTGAACGTCACGAGCGCGTTCCCCGGCTCTTCGCGGGTGACCTCCACGACGTGTTCGAGGAAGTCCGGCTCGCGGAGTGTGAGCGTGAACGACTCCCACTTCGACTCGGGCACGTGGTCGGCGAACACCGAAGGGTTCCCGAACTCGGGGAAGTCGTCCGCGAGTGCCTTCCAGAGTTCGAACGACGTGCCGCTGTCGTGCAGGTCGGGGGCCTCGGTCATCGACCCGAGGCTCAGCGCGTCCGTCATCGACCCATTCGTCACGAAGACGACGTCGGTCGGCTCGACGGTGATAGTGCCGGCAGAGCCGTCTTGGTCCTCGTAACGGATGGTTTCGACCGTCTTGCCCGCGCGGGCCGGGACGATATCGAGGTCAGTGACGGTGTGGCCACCCAAGAAATCGACGCCGCGTGCCTCCAGCCAGCGGCGGAGCGGTCGTACTACGGAGTCGTACTGGTTGTACTTCGTCCGCGACACGCCGCTCAGCGTGTGGAGTCGGGGGAATTCCCGTGTGAACCGCTGCATGTACCGGCGCATCTCCGCCGCGCTGTGCCACGGCTGGAAGGCGAACGTCGTCGCCCACAGATACCAAAACGTGGTATCGAAGAAGGTCTCGTCGAACCACTCCTCGATGCGTGTCTCTCCGAGTCTCTCCTCGGGTGTGAGAAGGAGGCGGAGCAGCGATAGACGGTGTTGCGTCTCGAACCCGTAGGAGGAGACGTCGAGTATCTCTTGGTCCGCGCCGACGAGGCGGGCCTCGGCGCACGTCTCGTGGTTCTCGTTGAACTCGTCCATCTCCTCCCTGATGGTCGTGTCGGGGTCTTCGAGCGACGGAATCGACCGGAAGAGGTTCCACGTACACTCGTAGGTCGGAAAGTTGAACATGCGACCGCCGGGTAGGACGTAGCCCTCCTCGGGGGTCCCGCGCCCGTCGAGCGCGCCGCCGAACACCTGCCGCTTTTCCAGCACGTGAACGTTCTCGCCCGGCGTCTCGGTGTCTCGAAGGAGGAACGCGCCCCCGGCGAGAGACGCGATGCCGCCGCCGACGAAGTAGGCGTCGCGTTCGGCCGCGTCCGCTTCGGTGCCGACCGTATCGGTCACGCGCAGGTCACCCCGTCAACCGTCGTCATGCGGCGGCCTACCCGCCGGTTCGGGTGTCGTCCGACGCCGTCCACGGGGGGGTTTCGTACCCGTGGTTGTAGCTTCGATGCCATGTCTGTATCCCGGGGGCGTGCGGCGATAAGTACTGACTCTAACCTGTTGTGGTGTTTAAGATGTCTTTTTATCTGAGGCGACGGTGTGCCGGACGAGTCGGTCTTGTGCCCGCCGGAGTCGCTCGGAGACGGACGGGGCGGTGACGCCGAGTTCGGCCCCCAACTCCGCCAGCGAAGTCGTTCGCGGAACGGAGAAGTAACCCGCCTCGTGGGCGGCGAGCAGCGTGTCGCGCTGTTTCGCGGTGAGTCCGTACTCGTTGCTGTCCGAGGGGGCGACGTCGACGACGCGGTCGAGTCGGAACGTGATGCCGTTCTCTTCGCAGTCCTTGTTGAACTCGGCGAGCGTCGCTCGGTCGGAGAACCGCGTCCGCACGTCCCATCCGCTCGGGGTTATCGTCGCTGAAATGGGGGCGGTGTCCAGCCGGATGAACTCCGTGTAGATGGCCGGCGGCCGCTCCGAGAGTTCGACGCGATAGAGACGGCGGTCCACAGTCGACCCGAGCACGCTGTGAGTCGCCACCGACGCGTCCCGTAACGCCGCGTCGACCGAGTCCAACCGGCCGCCATCAGCCCAGAAGATGAGCACCGGTCGGCTCCGCGCGGACGTCAGCGTGTTCTCTACCCGGAGGGTCACGTCCGGTACGGCGGCGGCGACGTCGGTCAGCGGCAACCGCTCCGAGACGAGACGACACTCGACGACGAGGGTCATGGTCAGTGGAAGACGACGGACGAGGTCCCCAAAAGTCCTGAGGTCAGAACGTCTCGGCTCGCTCTGTTTGATGAACCCGCGTTGACTTCGTGTCGACATCGACCACCGCCGACGCGTGTGCGACGGCACCCATCGCCGGCGCAGCAATAACCTCTCCAAGTACCTCACGAAGCACGGTGCGGAGGGATGTTCTCGATAGTGGATACAGATACCCGGTCGGCTTAGGAAATGAGTTCGATACAGAATACTTCGGGCGAATTACTAAGTCGGCTCTATGGCTACGATACTCATGGCGGATTGGAATGCGGATTTCGGGCCGTTCGATGGACATACTTGGCTGAACTGCGCCCATCAAGGGCCCTTACCGAAGCGAGCCGTCGAGGCGGTTGACGATGCGGTTACATTGAAACGAGCGCCCCATCGGCTCCCAGAACGGGCCTTTCGCGAGGTACCAGCCGGGGTCAAACGGGCACTCGGAGCACTCATCAACGCCTCACCCGACGAAATTATCCTCGGAAACAGCTTCTCGTACGGGCTACACCTGCTGATTCATGGGCTTGAGTGGAACGAAGGTGATGAAGTAATCCTCGTCGAGGGTGGTTTCCCGGCGACAATGCTCCCGTGGCAGCTGCTCGAATCCCAGGGAGGTCCAACTGCGGTTCGTCGATGCCGAGCGTTCGACACCTTTGACACAGCAGCTCGCCGAGACAGCGACCCCGCGGACACGCGCCTTCTGTACGACGTGGGTGGACTCGTTCACTGGGCGGCGGCTCGATATCGACGAGATCGGAACCGTCTGTCACGAACACGACGTGCTCTTCGTGCTAAACGGCACGGAACAACACGGGCCACACGCACCCGTCGGTGCGGTATCGTTACACGCCCGAAAATGTCAAAAATTCCAGTATCGTTTTGTACCCTCGCGTCGCGCACCCAGGTGACTTCGACCTGAGCACGCCGGGGGCGAACTAGCGATACTCGGCGTAACTGCCCGAAGCAGAAACGGTCCCGCGGTAGGTATTATTCTAACCCGTCTCAGATGTTTCCGTGGACGATTTCTGCGACGCGTTCACGGTCGAATAGCGTCACGTCCTCGAACGAGTCCGGGTAGATATCTTTCGCCGCCCGGTCGGTATGGTAGAAGTTGATGATCGGCCCTTGGTCAAGGTAACCGGCACTGTAAACCGCGTCATCCTCAACCGCCTGCACGCTATGAGACCCCGCTTGGTCTTGGAGTGGTTCGACGACTTCCTTCTGGAACGTCGACTCGGACGCCCCGCCATAGTTTCGCACCAGCAGCACCTCGGGGTCGATTTCGATCAGGGCCTCGATATCGAGCGTCCCCCTGTCAGAGAAACTGTAATGACCGACATCCGTCGCCGCAAGCGCATCGGTCAGCCCGAGGTCACGCCACTGCTTGGTGCTGACTCCCCCGTCATCAAACCGGAATGGGTAGAACTGGAAGCCCGCTCCGTCGGCCGGATATACCAGTAAGGCGGTTGGACGCTGGTCGGCTGGCGGCAAGTGCTCATCGACTAACGCAAGCATCTCCTCGTGGAGTTCGACGAATGCCTGGTATCGGCCCTGTGCCTGAAAGACCTCAGCCATCAGTCCGAAGGCCTCGTACAAGGAGTAGTAACGGTAATCGTGCCAGTCGTCGCTGTGGCGGCGGATAAAGTTGCCAAAGAACGGGCCGAGGTTGTCCGCAATCTCATCGACGTCAGACTGATCCCAGCCGTACCAGAGTCGCAGTATATGGGGGTCTATGAAATGAACGTCCGCGTTCATCTCATAGAACAGTTCCTTACTCACACCGTCGGCAACCAGTTCCACGGTGTCATCTGCGTCGAAGTCTATCCCGGGAAGCTCTTCGAAAGCCTCGCTCGCAAAACGGTCGTGGTTCTGAATACCAAGCGTCTGTCCACCACCGAGTGCGAACGCCATATCCGCAAAAGTGGGTAGTAATGCGGTCCATCGCTCGGGCGGGCCGTCGAACGAAACCTCACCCATCGGTTCGATTGTGACGGTGTACGGCTCATCTGACCCGGTCGCCGTATCCGTCTCCGAGACCGTCTCCGAAACAGCCGTCTGCGTCGATGGCGTACGCGACTTCGAAGACGAACTGCTTGGATCGGAAGTACCAGAACAGCCTGCAAGGAGCCCGCTTCCCGCGATTGTTCCGCCGTACTTCAGACAGCCACGCCGTGTCAGTTCCCTGTTGGTTTCGGAATCGTCCACCATATGATTTAGGCCAGCCTAAACATACAAAACAGTTCCGAACTTTAGGCCAGCCAAACATTCAGCAACGTCAAAACAACCACCGGGGGCGACTGGCTTAGCGTATTCGTTTTCGTAGAGAACGACCGTCTGCAAACGCGACCCGGTTCACGCGTTCACGTCGCTTCGAAATCCACCAGAAAGCACTCGTCGAGCAGATCGGTGAATGTGAGCCCAACCTAACTCAACGACCTGCTCGGTCCTCAAACTGCGACTATCGTTAAGTACCTTCTCAGCACACATTCAATCGGAATAGACATGAGCGAGTTAGTGAACGAGGTGGCCGTCCTGTACGTCGACGACGACGAGGACTTCACCGACCTGACGGCGACGTTCCTCGAACGGGAGCACGACCGGTTTCGCGTCGAGACGGCCACGTCGGTCGCCGAGGGACTCAATCGTGCGACAGATTCGACGTTCGATTGTGTCGTCTCGGACTACGACATGCCCGAGCGCGACGGGTTAGACTTCCTCGAAGCCCTCCGCGAGGACGCACCCGACCTCCCGTTTATTCTCTTTACCGGCGAAGGCAG
Source organism: Haloferax sp. ATCC BAA-644 (assembly GCF_000336975.1). Taxonomy (NCBI): domain Archaea; kingdom Methanobacteriati; phylum Methanobacteriota; class Halobacteria; order Halobacteriales; family Haloferacaceae; genus Haloferax; species Haloferax sp. ATCC BAA-644. The sequence continues at coordinate 2,310 of NZ_AOLF01000004.1, read as the reverse complement.
CGAGGAGGTCGCCAGCGATGCCATCTCCGCGGGCGTCACCGACTATCTCCAGAAAGAACGGGGAACCAGCCAGTACACCGTGCTCGCGAACCGTATCGAAAACGCAGTCGAGCGGCACCGCTCGCAACGCGCGCTCGAAGCGAGCGAACAGCGCCTCTCGTTGTTCATCGAACAGTCGCCGCTCGGCGTCCTCGAATACGACAGCGACTTTCGGATCGTCGGGCTCAACGAGCGCGGCGAGGAGATTCTGGGCTACACCGAAGAAGAACTCCGCGGCCACACCTGGGAGGTCATCGTCGCGGACGACAGTTACGACAACGTCGACGCCGTCACAGACCAGCTCGCGGTCGCGGAGGGCGGCTACCACAGCATCGACGAGAACGTTCGGAAAGACGGCGAACACATCCGCTGTGAGTGGCACAATCGAGTTATCACCGACGACGACGGCGAGGTCGTCGGTATCATCTCGCTGTTCCAAGACGTGACCGAACGCGTCCGCCGCGAGGACGAACTCGAACGGACCAACGCGCTGCTCTCGACGCTCATCCGGTCGCTCCCGGTCGGCGTCCTCGCGGAGAACAGCGACCGGACCGTCCTCGCGATTAACGACCGACTGCTCGAACTGTTCGACATCTCGGAACCATCGGCGGAACTCATCGGCGCGGACTGCCAAGTATTGGCGCGGGAGGCCAGCGAACTCGCGATCGACTCGAGGGACTTCGTCGAGCGCGTCGACGAGCTAATCGCCGGAACAGAGTCAGTCCACAACGAGTCAGTCTCCCTGACGAACGGTCGGACGCTCAACCGAAGCTACGAACCGATTGAACTCCCCGACGGGACCGGCCACCTGTGGATGTATCGCGACACGACCGAGCAACGCGAGCGAGAACAGCAGCTTCAGCGCCAAAACGAGCGATTGAGCGAGTTTGCGAGCGTCGTCAGCCACGACCTCAGAAACCCGCTGAACGTCGCCGCGGGGAACGTGGAACTGGCTCGCGAAGCCCGCGAGAGCGACCAGCTCGCGACTGCCGCTCGGGCGCTGGCCCGTATCGACGACCTCATCGACGACCTGCTCACGCTCGCCCGGAAAGGCGACAACGTCGGTGAACGAGAACCGGTGTCGCTGGGGACGCTCGTCACCGACTGCTGGGAGACCATCGAAACGAGCAACGCCGAACTCCGAACCGACCTGACGGCGACGGTCGTCGCCGACCGGAGTCGGCTCCAACAGCTCATCGAGAACCTCGTCAGAAACAGCATCGAACACGGTGGCGACGGCGTGGTGGTCACGGTCGGCGGACTCCCCGACGGATTCTACGTCGAGGACGACGGGGTCGGCATCGCGGCCGACCGACGCGACAGCGTCTTCCAAGCCGGACAGACGACATCACGGACGGGAACCGGGTTCGGGCTCGCAATCGTAAAGCAGGTCGCAGAGGCCCACGGCTGGACGGTCAGTGTCACCGAATCGGACGACGGCGGCGCGCGATTCGAGATTACGGGCGTCACGTTCGCTGCGGCCGACAGGTGAACGGCAGCGGCTGTCGTCCGAGGTGCGGGAGCGAACGTGGGAGCGACTTTCGGTCGGCACGGCCGTGACGGACGACCGCTCGTCGGTCACGCCGGACGCGGAGTTCAGTACGGCGCGCCGCAGCTCGGACACATCGGCGGCGCGCCCTCGGGGAGGTCGATACCGCAGTGGGGGCACTCCCCATCCACATCGGGCGATGTTAGCTCGGTGACCGCGTCCGCGGTCGTGCGTCGAACGCCGGCGAGCGTGCCAACGTCCTCGACCGTCGACGCCGCAGCCGCGGTCTCGCCCTCCATCGATGCCCGAAGAAACCCGACTCGTTCGGCGGCGAACGCGGTTTCCTCCTCGGACTCCGCACCGAGCGCCGAGTCCGGAACCGCCACCGATTCACCGTGGTCACGGCGGTCGCCGCGCTCACCGGCCAACAGCCCGAGCGCTTCGGCGGCGCGGCCCCGGACGAAGGCGTTCTCGTCGACGAGCCGAGCAGAGAGCGCCCCCCGAATCGCCGCGAGCGCGTCGGGCGAATCGCAGCCGACGCCCGCAATCGCCGTACAGAGATGGTACCGGACGAGTTCGTCCTCGTCGTCGAGATGTTCGGCGAGCGCCGAGACGCGGTGTCGGAGCCGACCGGGGTCACCGAGCGCGACGCATTCGAGCGCCTTCGCCAGCTTCTGTTTCACCTCGGGTTCGTCGAACGAGAGGCCGACGCGGAGGTCCGCGAGCACCGCCGGCGAGGCGACCGCGTCGGGGTGGTCGAGCGCGACGTAGCCAAGCGCCTC
>NZ_AOLF01000003.1:0-169150 GCF_000336975.1 Haloferax sp. ATCC BAA-644 | reverse complement strand
GTATAAGAGACAGGTCGGACGGCGCGGTCATCGTCGGTGAGAAACGGCGTGACGGCGGGGAGGAACGACTCGAACGCAGTCGGGCGGTCGTCGGCGAGGCGTCGAAGCTCTCGGAGCGCCTGTTTTCGGTCCTCGGCCGACGCCGTTCGGAGCTCCACGAGCGACCCGCTCACCGCCTCGTAGGCGCGGTTTTCGACTGATTCGACGAGGCGCTCCAGCGGGGGCGCGTGACGTGTGTCGTCCATCGGTTCGTGCTCCTCGTTAGCGAAGTATCTCCTCGGTACGTCAATAAGTTGGTGGGAGACCGCGTCGTCGACACCGAACAGAACAGACAAAAAGACTACATTTTTTGCGGAGCGACGACAGAACCGTGAGCCCGATTACACTTGCCGTGGCGGCGCTCCTTGGGAGTGTGGCCGCGGCCGCGACGTATCGACACGCGAGACGCCGCGACCGAAACCCGACGAGGTGGAGCGCGGAGGTCGGAGCGACGTTCCTGCTCGCGCCGCTTCTCGCGGCCGAAGTGGGACTCGACGCCGTCCGAACAACGCTGGTCGCCACGTCCTCGGCTGGGGTCGTCGAGGCGGTCCCTCCGGTGGCGTTCCACGGCGTGACTATCGCTGTTGGGCTGGTCGCCGGTGCGGCGGCACTCGTCCACTACCGGCGTGCCGCGGTGGCCGCGTAGCCGAGCCGAAGCGACGCGAGGCGACGAACCGCGTCGTCCTCGCGGTCACTCCAGCGGGAACCGCGCGACTGCGCCGTCGTCGACGTACGAGGCGAACACCGACGCCGACTCGACGCGGAACGAGAGCCGACTGGATGATTCCGGTTCGTACGACCACCGCGACGCGCCGGTGTCTCGGGCCAGCACCTCGAAGCCGCGGTCCCAGACGGCGACGACACGAGAGTCAGTGACGCCGAGCGAGTCGACGGACGGGAGTCCGGTCACGGTCTGCCACCGCCGCGTCCCGTCGAGGTCGAAGCAGTCGATTTGACCGAGAACCCCGCCGTCGGGGTCGTCGACGCGGGTCCCGACGAACACCGCGTCGTCCGTGGCCTCGACCGCCCGAATCTGGTAGCCGGTGGGGTTCGCCCACAGATGCTCGCCGGTCTCGCGGTCGAACGCGAGCAGTTCCTGCCGCCCGTCCCCACGGCGGATGAGGTACGCCTGCGACCCGAGCACTATCGTCCGACCCACGTCGCCGATGGGGACGCGCCACCGAGCGCTCCCGTCTGACGGCTCGTAGGCTGCCAGCGTCCCGTCTCTCGCGGCGACGACGAGCCGAGAGTCCACGACTACGTTGGAATACCACCGTCGGGGCTCGGTTCGCCACCGGACGCTCCCGTCCGCCGGCGAAAGCGAGACGACGCGCGAGTCGCTCCCGCCCACCGGCACGGGAACCACGACCGAGTCGTCGGTGACGCCGTTGAGGAAGTGCGAGGAAACAGCCCGGTCGAAGCGTCGGTCACCGGTCTGGGGGTCGTAGCCCGTGAGCGTGTTCTCGGGGCCGGCGAAGTCGAGTTCAGCGACGAGCGAGTCGGTGCGGACGAGTCGCGCCCGGCGCGCCGTGCCCTCGTCGCGCCACAGTTCGTCGCCCGCCGCATCGACGGCGTAGAGGTCGCCGTCGGTGCTGTGGACGTGGTACGGGCCGCCGGACGAAGGGGCGACGGGTCGCGTCTCTATCGGGCCGCCCGTTTCGAACCGGACGGCGGTCGACCCGTCTTCGCGTCGCAGGCCGTACAGCGCCTTGTCCTGCATCCCGACGAGAACCAGTTCGTCGGTGATGGCGGGCGGGCCGGCCATGTACGAGCCGTCGATGTCGCGTCGCCAGACGGGCCGTCTCCCGCCGAACCCGGGAATCGAACCGCAGCCGGCGACCGCGAGCGAACCGACGGCCGCGAGCCCGCCGAGCACCGCGCGGCGGGAGACGTGTCGGTTCCGATTCCCGGCCGAACCCGTCCGTTCCGGCGGCTCACTCGGCATCGAGCACCTCCGGGGCGAGGCGAGCGAGTTGCCATTCCTGTCCGACGTAGACGCCGCCGCCCGCGGCGACAGCCCAGTTCACTCTGCCGCCATCGGGAGTTCGCTCGAACAGCTGTTCGTCGACGAGCGTCCCATCGGTCGCGTGGACGTACAGCGCGGTCGGGTCGAACGGGACGGTCCCGCTGTGCCCCCGGACGAGGATGTTCGACCCCGCGACGGTCACCAAGCGGTTGCCGACGCGGGTCGGCCCACGGGTCACGGGGGCGGCGAGCTCGTCCCGCCACAGTCGGGTGCCGGACGCGGCGTCGAAGGCGTAGAGGAAGTAGTCCGCGCCGCCGACGTACACGCGGCCGTCGGAGACGAGCGGCCGGGCGAACGCGGTGTTTCGGAGCGGCGCGCGCCACCGAATCTCGCCGGTCGCCGCGTCGAGCGCCAACAGTTCCTCGGTCGCGCTCCCGACGAAGACGGTGTCGCCGGCGACCGTCACCGACGACGGCGACGGGCCCACGTCGACGCGCCACGATTCGGAGCCGTCAGTCGCGAACCGGCGAAGCGTCCCGTCGAGGACGGGCGCGACGACGCCGGCATCGGAGCCGTCGCCGGCGGATGCAGAGGCGGGCGCGCCGGCGAGCGACGCCGGCAGGTCGGCGCGGAAGCGTCGGTCGCCCTCCTCGCGGGACAGCCCGAGCAGCCGGTCCACAACGTCGTGTTCCACGCCCGAGATGGGGAAGACGACGGTGTCGCCGGCGGCGACCGGCGGGTACTGAACGACGCCCGGGTCGGCTCTATCGACGCCCGTCAGTTCGGTGGTCCACGCTCGCTCGCCCGCCTCGTAGTCGACCGCCGTGGCCCGCTCCGCCCTCGAAAACAGGTAGGCGTGGCGGTCGTCGAAGCCGAGGGGCGACCGGCGGCCTTTGCCACCGGTCACCGCCCAGCGCTCCTCACCGGTCGCGGGGTCGAGAGCGGACACCATCGGGTCGCCACGAAACGAGCTCTCAGTCCCGACGAGCAGGGGGCCGGACGGCGGTCGAACGGCGCGGGTCGGAGTCCGCACGTCCACCGTCCACGCGGTCGGCATCGGAAGCGAGTCGTCGCGGCCCGTGAGACTCGCACAGCCGGCGAGACCGGCGGCGAGCGCCGGAATCGTCTTCAGCGCGTCGCGTCTCGAATAGGAGGGCATCGCGGGGACGTGTGTACCGATTGATAATACTCCTGTTGGTTCCGACGGCGGCGCGGTCGGCCGTGGCCGGCGTGTCTCCGAGTCGGGAGCCACGAAACCTTTTATGCCGCGCCGAGACGGCGGACGTATGCTCTCCAGACGAGAGGTGCTGGCCGCGGGTGGAGCCGCGCTCGTGAGCGGGGTCGCTGGCTGCGGCGGTTCGTCGACGGACGCGACTCGGTCGGTTGGGTGGTCGAGCGGGTAGTCGGGCGGTCCGTTCCGCGGTTCGTCAGTTCGGAAGCGGCGGCCACGTCGTCGCGACCGTCTCGGCGATGAGCCGGGTCTGCGCCCGCCGGAGTCGCTCGGAGGCCGAGGACGCGGTGATGCCGAGTTCGGCGGCGACCTCCCGCAGGGTGGCCCCGCGGGGGATGTCGAAGTAGCCCAGTTCGTACGCCGTCCGGAGCGCCTCGTTCTGTCGGTCGGTGAGTCCCTCGCCCGGCGGTTCGGGGTCGCCGTCGCGGGCGAGTCGTCGGAGTTCGAAACCGGCGTTCCGCCGCCAAAACGACGCGAATCGCCCGAATTCGTCGCGGTCCGCGAACCACCCGGTCTGCCGCCAGCCCGCCGGTCTGACCTCGATGCGCTCGATGATGGCGTCGGCGGTGGCGAGGGCCTCCAGTCCGGCGAGGTCGTCGAGGCTGTCTCCGAGCTGTTCTTCGAAGCTCCGCGCCGGGGCAGCCTGATACCGGCGCGTCTCGCCCGACTCACCGATTCGCGTCCAATCGGCCACGTCGAAGGCGTCGTCCACGGCGCTTTCGAGCGCCCGCGTCTCTCCCCCGGTGACCGTCACGATGAACATCGGCCGCTCGCCGTGGTTGTACTGGAGTTCCAGCGCGAGCGTCGCCTCCGGGACCGCCGCCGCGACCCCGGTCAGCGGGAGCGCGTCGCAGTCGATGTCGAACTCGGCGATGAGCCCCATACGTCCGCTCTCTCGGCGGTCGGTCATGGGCGTGTCGAAGCGGCCGAGGCGGTCTCCGTCTTCAGCCCCCATGTAAACGGCCGCACGGCTGAGAGTGCGACTTAGCCGACGCCGGCGATAAGTGAGGGTGCGATGCAACCGATTCGATTCGAACCCGGAGCCGAACTGTCCGACGAACGATTCGGAGACGACACGCCGCTTCTGTGCTGTCACGGCGGGATGGCACCGCCGGCGTTCTGGGACCCGGTCGTCCCGCATCTCGGGGACTACGAGGTCGTCGTCCCGGAGCGCCCCGGTTTCGGCACCCGTCTGGACGACGCCGAGACGACGCCCGCCGAGGCGGTGCTGGAGCGCGAGGCCGAGTGCGTCCGCGAACTCGTCGACGAGATTCGCGCGGCGACCGGGCGCGACCCGGTGCTGTTCGGTCACTCCTACGGCGCGCTCACTGCCCTCGAAGCGGCGACCGACGCGCGGGTGGCCGCCGTCGCCGCCTACGAACCGGCGGTGCTCCCGGAAGCGAACCGAACCGAGGCGAACCTCTCGGAGCGCATGGCCGCGCTCGTGGAGGCGGGACAGCGGCGCGAGGCGGTCAAACGCTACGTCGAGCAGGTGCTCCACCCCGACGGCATCGACGACCTCGACGCGTGGCTCGACGAATGGCCCGTCTGGCCCGACTGCGTCGCCCTCGCCGAGGAGGTCGTCCGGATGAACCGCGCGGTCGAGCAGTACCGGCTTCCGGCCCGCTTGGACGTGGACGCGCCCGCCGTGGTCTTGGCCGGCACCGACGGTCCCGACTTCCTCCGCGAGAGCGCCCGAAACGTCCACGACGCCCTCCCGACCAGTCGGTTCGTCGAGTTCGACGCGCTCGGCCACGGCGGCCCCGGCGACGACCCCGAGCGGGTGACGGCCGCGGTCGACGCGTTCCTTCGTGACCGAGTCGGTCTCGCGTGAAAGCGCCGATTACACGGGTACACGCGTAATCGCGGTCTCGGCAACACGGGCCGCCTCCCGTTCGTCAACGACCGAGTTGTGGGTCGGAGACCGGATGCGGGAGAGACGACCTGTCAACCCAACATTCTTTGTGCGGTACCGCGACGTGGGCGGTATGGCAGCCCTCCAATCCATCGGTACAGCCGCCGGGTCCCTCAGACGGAACCCGATACTGTTCGTCGTCGCCATGGCGTTCAGCCTCGTCCAACTCCCGTCGCTGTTCGCACAGGCGGTCGCCCCGCTCGTCGGCGGCATCGTCTCGCTGGTCTTCAGCGGGGTCACGATATTCGTCATCCCGTTTTTCCTCGGCGGGGTCCTCGGCATGGCCAACGAGGCCATCGACGGTCGCACCTCGCTCGGCACGCTCGTCAGCGAGGGGAAGTCGCACTACGTCTCGCTGCTCGTCGTCTACTTCGGCCTGCTCGTCGTCAACCTCGTGTTGTCGTTCGTCGGCGGCTTCGCCGCGGTGTTCGTCGGCATCGCCGTCCTCGGGAGCGGAATCGAGTTGGGCACGGTCGGGCTCGCGATTCTGGCCATCGTCGTCCTCGTCGTCGTGCTCACCTACCTCGCCGTGGCGTTCGTCGTGCAGTTCTTCGGCCACGCCATCGTCATCGACGACCTCGGCGCGGTCGACGGCGTCAAGCGGAGCGTCGCCTGCGTCAGAAACAACCTCGTATCGGTCTTCGGCTACTCGGTCATCGTCGGCCTCGGCGGCCTCGTCGCCGGCGCGTTCGGCGGCGTAGCCTCGCTCCTTCTCACCCCGTCGCTCCGGCATCAGGGGACCGCGGTGGCCGGCGCGGGAAGCGGTGCGCCCGCCGCGTCGGCGTTTTCGAGCCTCCCGGCAATCGGCGTCGTCGGCATGGTCGCCGTCGCGGTCGGACTCGTGCTCGTCAGCGGCCTCATCGGCGGCTTCTTCGCCGCGTACTCGACCGCGTTCTATCGGTCGATTCGCCCGGCGAACCCCGAGGCGACGACTCCCTGAGACGGCGGGCGAATCGACGCGTTTCTGTTGCCCGTGTATCAAGTCGCAACCATTACGCGTCCGGAGAGTGAATCGGGGGTCGTCCCATGCCCTCCACGAACGCGGACGCCGCGGTCGAAGCGACCGACCTCAGGAAGGCCTACGGCTCCGAGGTCGCGCTCGACGGCGTCTCGCTGTCGATTCCGAGCGGAACGGTGTACGGCTTTCTCGGGCCGAACGGCGCGGGGAAGACGACGACGATGCGAATCCTGACGGGACTTTCACAGCCCACCTCGGGGTCGGTCCGCATCTGCGGCCTCGGCGTGAGCGACCGCGGGAAACTCGCGCCGCACGTCGGCTACCTCCCGGAGACGCCCCCGCTGTACGACGAGTTCAGCGCCCGCGAGCAGCTCGACTACGTCGCTGACCTCCGCGACATCCCGTCGGAGACCGCCGAGGCGCGCATCGACGACCTGCTCGATACGTTCGGCCTCGTCGGCGACGCGAACAAGCGCATCGGCACGTACTCCAAGGGGATGAAACAGAAGACCGCGTTCATCCAGAGCGTGCTCCACGACCCGGACGTGCTGTTTCTCGACGAGCCGACCTCGGGGCTGGACCCCCGCGCAGCGCGGCAGATTCGGACCTCCATCGGCGACGTGGCCGACTCGGGGGCGACCGTCTTCCTCTCGACGCACATTCTGCCCGTGGTCGAGGCCGTCGCCGACGAGGTCGGCGTCCTGTTCGACGGCCGCGTCGTCGCCGAGGGGACGCCCGACGAGGTGAAATCGCGCGCCCAGACGGGCGGCGAAGGCTCGCTCGAAGACGCGTTCCTCGCGGTCACGAGCGACGAACCGCAGCTGTCGGGTGCCACCGACGAATGAGCCTCCGACGAGACGTTCGCCACGGACTCCGAATCGGGCGCGCCGAGTTCGTTCGGAGTATCCGGGGGTACACCTCCGAGACGCGCCGAGTCGTCGGCCTCTTGTTGCTCCTGTTGTTCTTCGGGAGCAGCCTCCTGTTTTCGCTCCCGGCCGTCTACGTCGCCGGTCGGAGCGCGCAGTCCGTGACCGAGATTCCCCTCTTCGGCCTCGTCGCCACCGCGGTACCCGTTGTGCTCACGCTCCTCGCGACGTTCCGAACGCTCGAACGAATCGGCCGCGTCGAACACGAGTCGCTCGTACTGACCACGGTTCACCCGCGGGCCGTCGTCATCGGACTCATCACGGCCGAAATCGCCCGACTCGCCCTTTGGTTCGGACTCCCGATTGCGGTCGTCGCCGCGACGTTCACGGCCGGGCTCGGCGCGCCGTCGCTGCTGCTCACGACGACTGTCGTCGTCGTCCCGCTCGCGTGCTGTACGACCGTCTGGGGCTACGCCGCCGGCGTTGCCGTACTCCGCGGCTTCAAGCGTCTGCCCGGCGTCCGGCGCGTTCTCAAGGTCGTCGGCTTCGTCGCGATGGCCGCGTTCGTCCTCGTCTCGCAGGCGTTCGGCCGGTTGCTGGGCGATGGGTCGCTTCCGGTTGACACGCTGGCGGCGACGCTGACGTTCGGTCCGCTCACCGACTACCTCGCGCTCGCATTCGTCGGCACCCCGCTCGCCCGACCGTTCTCGGCGGCCGCCGTCGCCACCTTCGCGGCCATCGTCGCGCTCACGCCTCTCGGCCTCGTCGTCGCCACCCGGCAGGCGAGCGCGCTCTGGTTCACCGACCGCGCGCCCGGGGGCGACCGAGGCTCGGCGGCGAGCGCAAAGGCCGACGGGTCTGCCGGCGGCTTCTCGACGCCGAAGCCGCTCGCGGGGACGAACGGCGGCAACGTCGCGTGGGGCCTGCTCGTCCGCGGCGTCCGCCACCCCCAGCAGTTCACGCACCTCGTCATGCTGGTGTTCTTCCTCGGCCCGCTCGGGACGACCATCGTCCAGTCCTCGGCCGACGGCCTCGGACCGATACTCGCCGCGAGCGGTGCCGGCCTCGGAACCTATCTCGCGGGCGCGACGTTCGGCCTCAACCCCGTCGGCGACGACCGCCCGCAGTTCCCGATGTTGCTGTTGACCGCGACTGCGCCGCGAACGCTGGTCCGCGGACGCGTCCTCGCCGGTGTGCTTCTCGGCGCTCCGGTCGCGGCGGCGCTCCCGCTGGTGACCGTCGCCCTCGGTACGTCGCCGCTGTCCGCGGTCGGCTTCGCGCTCGTCGGCGTGTGCATGTGCCTCGCCGCGGCGGCCTTCTCGGTCGGCATCGGCGCGGCGTACCCGATATACGAGGAACGCGAGTTCTGGGGTGCGACCACGGTCGTCCCCTCGACGCTCGTGCTGATGGCGTTCATGTTCGTCGTCGGCCCCGGAACCGTCATCGGCCTCGTCGCGACGTGGTTCGGCGTCACCGGGCACCTCGCTCCGACGCCGCTTCTCGCCGCCGGAGTCGGGCTGTACCTCCTGGTGACCGTCGGCGTCTCCTACGGCTCGTACCGCTACGCGATTCGACGATACCGGACGTACACGTTCGACTGACGGGAGGTGGCATCGTCGGTCGGCGCGGAACGCAATCGCGGCGGCGACGAGTGGGCGTCAGTCCGCCACGCGGAACACGCCGGGGTTCCGACCCATCCCGGCGAAGTAGAGTTCAGACCCGCGGACCGACAGGCCGCCCGACGGTCGGGCGTCGAGCGCCGTCGACCACAGGTTCTCACCGGACGCCGCCGAAACCGCGTAGAGACGGTCGTCGCTCCCCACGAAGCGGGTGTCGCCGGCGACGACCGGCGGTCGGGCGAACGTATCCGCATCGAGCGACAGCGTCCATTTCGTCGCGCCGTCGGCGGCGTCGAACGCGGCGAGGCTCCCCCGCGAGGTCTGGGCGTGGACCGTGTCGCCCGCGACGGCGGTCCGCGGGCTGCCGTTCTCCGGGAGCGGAATCGACGCCTGCCACTGCGTCGACCCGTCTTCGAGGGCGAGAGCGAACACGTTCCCGCGGTGGGCGTTGTAGTACAGGTGAGAGTCGCCCACCGCGAGCGGGACGCCGCTCTGCGGGAGGTCCTCGCGCCGCCACCGCTCCTCGCCGGTGGCGGCATCGAGCGCGGCGACGCCGGTCTGTTCGTGGTCGACGCCGATTGGCGTGTAGACGACGCCGTCGCGGGCGACGAGTCCGGGATACGCCTCGCCGGCGTCGTAGCTCCATTGCTCCGCCCCAGTCGCGGGGTCACGCCCGAAGACGGGCGCGCTCCCGCCGTCGACGAGCGTCTCCGCGGCGAGCACCGGCGCGTTTTCGGGGGTCCCGTAGCCACCGTTGCTCGTCCGCCAGCACCGCTCGCCGGTCCGGGCGTCGTAGGCCGCGACGAACTCCGCGGTCGAGACGAACATCGCGTCGCCGGCGAGCGTGGGCGTGGACTTACCGTACGCGTAATCGATGGTCCACGCGTCGTCGGACTCGGCGGGGGCGGTTTCGGAATCGAGGTCGAGCGCGCGGTAGACGCCGTCCTCGCCGTCGCCGTCGCTGTGGCCGAGCACGCCGCGCCCGTCGGCGAGGGCGACCGACGTGGCGAGCGCGGCGTCGCCCGACGCGATTCGTTCGACGCTCGCGTCAGCCGAGGGGCCGGAGTCGGTCGTGTAACCGGTGTTGGCGAAGTCGTGCTGGGCGGTCGGCCACGCGCCCGTCACGTCGCCGACGGGCGCGTCGCGTCGGTAGTCTCGCTCAAGGTCGAGGGCACCGAGCGCGCGGCCGACACAGCCAGAGAGCGACGCCAGAGCGGTCGCCCCGCCGGCCGCGAGAACGGCTCTGCGCGTGTGCATGTTGGAGGGCATACATATCTGTCTCTCGTCGCGACCGTACTAACAGTTCCCCTCGAAGCGGCGGGGGCGGCCGGGGAGCGGCGGGGGCGGCCGGGGAGCGGCGGAGGCGCAACCGCGAGGGTAACTCGCCCTACCGATTCTCCACGAGGGCGTCGACCGGGTTGTCGAGGGCGAAATCGACGCTCTCGGACGGGTCGTCGGTCCGCGCTTCGAGGTCCGAGACGACCGATTCGGCCCGGTGGCGGAACGCGCGGAGCGTCTGTCGCCCCTCCTCCGTGAGTTCGAGGTAGCGGCGAGTACCGCGCTGGGTGACCGTGACGTAGCCCTGATGTTCGAGCGTCGCGGTGACGCGGTTGTCGAGAACGTTGTAGTCGCCGGTGACGGGGTCGTAGTCGTCGGCGTCGCCGTCGACGCGGCCGCGCATGAAGTCGAGGCCGTAGCGGGCCGCCTCGGTGATGAGCGTCTTCTTCTTCGCGTGCTTGGCGTCGGTGTCGTGGGCCTCGATGATGGCGAGCGCGGCGACCTGGTCGGGGGACGGCGAGTCGATTTGGTAGGTCGTCAGGAGCGACGCCTGCGCGAAGCCCTCCGTGACCGGCGCATCGAGGCCGTGCGGCCGGACCTCGGGGTCGACGACGTACGGTTCGGCGTCGGTGTGTTCGTCCATGCAGGCCATCGTCGCGCCGACGGCCGCGCGCTTGGTGCCGGCGGTGACGTTGACACGGACGAAGTCGTCGGGGTGCCAGTCGGCGATGGTCGTAATCGCGCCCATCACCTCGTACATATCGAAGAGGTCCAAGTATTCGACGTCCGGCGGAGAACCGACCACGTCGGCGATGCGGTCGACGACCGCCTCGTGGTAGGTCGGGCGCTCGACCGCGGAGTCCTCGTGTTCGAGGAGGTAGACCTTGTCCGGTCGGTCGTCCTCGATGGGACCGACGATGCGGTCGTGTTCGCGCCACAGGGGGACGATGTGAACGCGGAGGTGTCGTTTCATCTATCACTCTCGGCCACGACCCCCCGCGTCGAAAGTCATTCGATTGGGGGACGTGGCCACGAGTCGGGATTACCGCTGACGTTTTTTGGCTGACTGGGTCCTCGAGCGAGCCAGAATGTCGGGGCGAGCTACTGGAGTAGAAACTATTCGTGACCCCAGAAGGTTTTACAGGTCCGTGCGGACCCCTGTCACATGTACGATCACGGCGAATCCGGCAGCGCGGCGTAGAGCGTACGAGGACGATTACGAGCGACTGGGGCACCCTCTTCTGCGTTCACACAGCGACGCCCCTCTAACGTCCCCACCTCGATAGCAATCTCACGACGCCCGGCGTTGGCATCGGCTGTCTAACACCACTCGCAAGGCCGGCGAACCTCGTCGTCGACTACCAACGAGAAATCGGCGCTGGTCGCCATTATTCCGTTGAGCGTGCGTTTTTCACAGGGGGAATCATCAACAGTTATTGGTTTTAAATCGATTACCCGCTCGATTTTATCATCATTATATCGGCCAGAAATTTATTGTCATCCGAGTAACTAGTCGAGGCCGAAATGTGTGATGAACATAAGATTCAAAGATTCTATGGTTGCAGTGGTAGCTAGTCACATGCCAAATGACACGTACAGAGTCCTAGATCGAATCCCGGAGTCTGTGCGATGAACCACGCCCGACCTCGACTCATCGAACTGCCTTCCGAACGCATACGACTACCCACCAACACACTCAATGTTTGACGACAACTCAAACGACTCCGGATTCCTTCCGGTTGGACGCCGCAAAGTCTTGAAATCCGCGGCTGCCCTCCTCGCGGGCAGCGCGCTCACATCAACCCCCGCATCGGCCCACCACTACGATTCGAAGATTCACTACGAACCGCAGGTCGACGAGGACAAGCTCATGCAGTTGTCCGTCGAGGGTCACGAAGTTCTCGATGACGGAGTGAAACTCGACCTCGGGAGCCACGAAGGGTATATTCGCCTGTTCAGCGACTCCCTCGCTCGCGTTGCCATCGTGGACCCCGACGAGGAAGAGTACGAATCTCGGGGAATCAAGAACGGTCGCGACGACTGGGACACCCCTGACTTCAGCGTCGAGGCGGGTTCCGAAACAATCGCCATCGAAACCGACACCATCACCGTCGAAATCAACACTGAACTCTTCGGCGTCCGGTTCCTCGACGAGGACGGGAACGTCGTCAACGAGGACTACCTAGACAACGGGTCGTCGGGATACGTACCATCTCCCGAGCGCGACGGGACAGCGTCCGACTCGACGATACGAGCGACATCGTCGTACGTGAGTGACGAGAACGAGACCGACTCGGAGTCGGAGTCGTCGGGGTACGCCTCAAGCCCGCAGAACGACGTCGAGATGACCGATCCGACCCCGAACGAGCCGCTCCCCTACGTGTACAAGAAGGCCGACGAAGACGAGGCCTTCTACGGGTTCGGTGAACAGCCCGAGCTTACCCTCAACCAGCGCGGGAAGAAACTCGAAAACTGGAACACAGACCAGTACGGGTACTTCTACACGAGCGACTACGTCTACGCTTCGATTCCGTTCTTCGTCGGCCTGAAGGACGCTGGTGCCTACGGCATCTTCTTCGACAACCCGCACCACACGGTGTTCCACACGCCGAAAGTGGCGGATGCCGACGGCGTCGAAGAGACCTACGACACCGACGCCGGCGAGGACTACTACTACTTCGTCGGCGACGGTGGCCAGTTGACGTACTACTTCGCCTACGGGCCGGAAATCGGCGACGTGCTCGACAGCTACACGAGTCTGACTGGGACGATTAACCTGCCCCCCAAGTGGGCAATGGGCTTCCACCAGAGCAAGTGGGAGTACAGCCCCGACGAACTCGTCGAAGTGCCACACCGGTACCGCGAAGAGGGAATACCACTGGATGCGATGCACTTTGACATCGGCTACATGGACAACTACCGCGTCTTCAGTATTCAGGACTCCCATCGGGATGCGCTGCAGTCGCTCAGCGAAGAGCTACCAGAGCTCAAGACGGTCGCGGTCAACGATCCGGGTGTCGCGGTAGACGAGGAAGTTGACGTCGACGGAGACGGAGAGCTAGAACCGTACGACCCCTACCTCGAAGGGACTGCCAACGACTACTGGACCAAGGACGCAACCGGCCAGACGTTCAAAGCGAGCGTCTGGCCCGACGTCACAGTGTGGCCCGACTTCTCCCGCTCGGAGGTTCGAAGTTGGTGGGCCGAACAACACGACGTGTTGTTCGACGCGGGCTTCGACGGGGTAAAAAACGATATGGGTGAACCGGCGGTGTTCCAGAACAACGGTAGTTACGACTGGACGATGCCGGTGGATAACATCCACGGGACGGGCGACGACACGATGCTGCACGAGGAGTACCACAACATGTACGGGTTCGACTACGCTCGGGCGGCGCGCGAGTCGTTCGACCTCTTCAAGCCCGACGACCGTCCGTTCCTGTTGAACCGGAACCTCTACGCTGGCGGTCAGCGATACGCGGCTATCTGGACCGGCGACTGCGTGAGTATCTGGCCCCACCTTCAGATGCAGATACCGATGATGATGAACATGGGGCTGTCCGGGCTGGCATTCTGCGGGCACGACGTCGGCGGGTTCGCCGGGCGGCCGTCTCCCGAACTATTCAAGCGTTGGATGGAGGTGGGTGCGTTCATCCCGTACTTCCGGAACCACACGGACACCCACGAGAAGCAAGACCCGGACCTCCCACGCAATCAACATCCGTGGACGTTCGGCGAGGAAGCGGTGGATATCACGAAGAAGTACACCGAACTGCGATACAAACTGCTTCCGTACCTCTACAACGAGTTCCGAGACTCCTCCGAGAGCGGAAAGCCCATCTTCCAACCGCTCGTCTACCAGTTCCAGGACGACGACGAGGTCCGCGACATCGCAGACCAGTTCCTCTTCGGTGACGACATGCTACTCGCACCAGTCGTCGAAGCGGGCGCGGCTGAGCGCGACGTCTACCTCCCTGACGGTGAGACGTGGGTCGACTTCTGGACGAACGAGGCGTACGACGGCGGCCAGTGGATGACCGTCGACGCGCCGATTGACCACCTGCCAATCTACGTTCGTACGGACTCGGTCATCCCGATGCGCGAAGTGCAACAGTACACTGGCGAAAAGCCACTGACGACGCTTCGACTGAACACCTATCTCGACGAAGCGGCGTCCTACTCGTTCTACGAGGACGACGGGACGACCAACGGTTTCGAGGACGGCGAGTACAACGTGACGGATTTCACCGTCACGGAGACGGAAGGCGGCGTCGTCACCTTCGACTCGCAGGCAACAGTCCGGAACTACGACGACTCGCAACTGTCGTCGTATCTGTTGCGACTCAACCGTTCGAAAGCGCCGAGGAAAGTCCAAGCAGGGCCGACAAAGTACGACGAGGTCACCGCCGACACGGTCGAAGAGACGCCGAACTCGTTCGCCTACAGCGAAGATGAAGGCGCCGTGTTGGTTCACATCCCCGCCGACGAGGAGCACAGCGTGAAGCTCTATTTCAACGGAAACAGTCGGGGACGCAGACAGCAGTAGGCGACCGCTTCTACTGCATCGTTTATCAACGAACGAGTCAACACCAACGGCCTCGAAATGGTGTTGTTGATCTCAGTCAAGAGATTACTAAACCATCACACGAGTGGCTAACAGAGAGTTGTCAGTAGACGATAACCGAGTCGCGCTATTCACGCTACGCACGTAAGTAACGGTAGTAACCGAGGAACCGACAATATGGGATGTCGACTACGAATAGTTGCCGCCGGCCGCGCCCTCCAACGCACCGGCGGTTGCGACCCGCCGACGGCGGCGCGACCAGCGGTCCCCGGTCGCGTCTCCGCGGCGGAACCCGCGTCGGCGGACACCCCCCGGAACCCTCGTTCGGTGCGCTCGGGGCGTCGGCCAGTCCGCCGACACACGCTCTCGCCCTCCAGCCCCCCTCGCTTCGGCCCTCCACCACCGGCCGACGCCCCGACAGCGCCGTCTTTTCTTTCTCCGAACGTCTCACGCCAGCCGACGGACGCGACGCTCTCGACTCACGCAGGCGTGGGAAAAAGCGACCGAGCGTCCGCACCGCGACGCGCTCGGTCCGATTCAGTTCGGCTCAGTCCGGCTCA
The DNA here is from genome assembly GCF_000336975.1 of Haloferax sp. ATCC BAA-644. NCBI lineage: Archaea > Methanobacteriati > Methanobacteriota > Halobacteria > Halobacteriales > Haloferacaceae > Haloferax > Haloferax sp. ATCC BAA-644. The sequence continues at coordinate 154,154 of NZ_AOLF01000003.1, read as the reverse complement.
GTTCGGTCCGGGCCAGCTCAGATGTCGAACACGTCGAGGCCGGTCCGCTCGTCGAGGTGGTGGGTCAGCGGCGTCTCGCCGAGGTGGATGACTACCTCGAACGTCCCGGAGACGCGCGCGCCGGAACAGTGGCCGCCGAGCGTCTCGAAGTCGCGGGTGCCGACTTGGATGTGCGTGTGAATCTTGTCGGGGCCGATGTTGCCGAGGAAGCTCGTCACCTCGAACTGGCCCGTGAACTCCTCTTCGAGGTACTCCTGGTCGTCCACGTCGTAGTGGCCGAGCGTGACGGCGTCGACCGCGCCGATACCCGTGAGAAAGCCGTGTTCGATGTCGAACTCGTCGCGCACCGTCGCGAGCGAGTCGAGGACCTGTTCGCCGGGGTCCAGCCTGACGACGACCGTGTCGCCTTCGTTGACGTAGTCCATGGTTGTGCCCGAGCGTCCGGTACACCGGCGGTGGCGTAATATGTTTTGAAAGACTCAACGTTGCGGGACGAACGCGGATGCTAAAAATATTGTTTTGTCGATAGTTTCTCGATTTATTAAAATATCGGGTAAAATACGAAATCGAGAACGACGATGACTCGACCGGTAGTGACACCGATCACGCGCTCACACCCGGAGGCGGTTCAGGAGACAAGGGTCGAAAATTTCAAGCGGTCAGTCGCACCGGCACGTACCGGAACGCACCGGCACGCACAGGGCACGGCGACGCGCGACGACGCGCGACGATTCGGTGACGCAGTTCGGTGCCGAGTTCGTCATCGAGTCGTGACGGCGCTACAAGTCGGTTGAAGACGCTGTACTAGCCGTTTTCGTCATAGACGCGCTGGTTGGTCCGGAGACGGCCGAGTGAGCAGCGCCGAGACAGTGCTGGTCGGAGAATGCGAGAGAATAGGCGCTAAACTATCAAATAAAAATACTATCTTTGAATTTGGTATGTTTCGGTCGGTTCGCGGGTACTGGCTGTTCGCTCGGCGCCCGGCGACCGGCGGCCTCGGTCACCGGAGCATCGACCCACCGTCGACCGTCAGCACCGTCCCCGTCACGTAGCTCGCGCCGTCGCAGAGGAACGCGACCACGTCAGCGACTTCTCCGGGCGTCCCGATGCGTTCGAGCGGGAGGTCGGCGGCGTACTCGGCGAGCGCCGCTTCCGTCCAGAGGTCCGACTCGGTGAGAAGCGGCGTCTCGACGAGTCCCGGCGCGACGCAGTTGACGCGCACCTCGGGGCCGAGCTGTTTCGCCAGACCCTTGGTCAGCCCGAAGACGCCCGCCTTCGACGAGGAGTAGTGAACGCCGCCGGTGGCGCTCCCGCGGAGGCCGGCGACGCTCGACACGTTGACGATGGCACCCTCGCCGCGCTCGACCATGCCCGGGGCGACGGCGCGGGCGACGACGTACTGCCCTTTGAGGTTCACGTCGAGGACGCGGTCCCACTCGTCGGGGTCGAGGTCCGCGAGGGAGACGGCCCGCGAGATACCCGCGTTGTTCACGAGCGCCGCCACGTCGGCGACCGATTCGACCGCCGCCACCGCGTCCGCGACCGCGTCGGGGTCGCGAACGTCGACCGCGAACTCGTGGACGCCTTCGTCCTCCCAGTCGGTCTCGCCGGTCTCGATATCGAAGCAAGCGACGTAGTCGTAGTCCGCTCGGAGTCGTTCGACGACCGCCCGGCCGATACCGCTGGACGCACCGGTCACGATTGCCGCACGCTGGTGATCCGTCATATGATACCGAACGGCCCGGATTGTAGTACGTGTTGGGATGGCGGCGAGTGAGAAAGCGAGTGGGAGTGAGAAAGCGAGTGGAGTGGGAACTGTTTTCGTGGTCGCGCGTGAGTCGTTCGTATGCAGTTCGCAGTCAACGTTCCGACCAGCGCCGGCGACTCCGTTCACTCCCAGTTGGCGTTCTGCGACGAGATTTCGTGGGACGCGCAGGTGGAGTTCGCCGTGGCGATGGAGGACCTCGGCTTCGACGGCGTCGCCGTCCCCGACCACGTCATGACCGGCACCGGCCCCACGACGGAGTGTTTCGTCACGCTGGCCGCCATCGCCCGCGAGACGGAGGACGTGTACCTCTACCCGAAGACGGTGAACAACCACTTCCGAAACCCCGCGCTCCTCGCCAAGCAGGCCGCGACGCTCGACGCCGTGAGCGACGGCCGACTGAAACTCGGCATGGGCGCCGGCTGGAAGGAGAGCGAGGCGCGGGCCTACGGCTACGACTGGCCGGACGCGCCGACTCGCCTTCGGATGCTGGAGGAGTCGATTCGAATGCTCAAGCGCCTGTGGACCGAGGAGACGGTCAGCTTCGACGGCGACTACTACACCCTCGACGAGGCGATGTGCCAGCCGCATCCCGTCCGAGACCCGCACCCGACCATCATGGTCGGCGGCGGCGGCGAGTCGTTCACGCTCCGAATCACCGCCCAGTACGCCGACTCGTGGAACTTCTGGGGGCCGCCGGAGGTGATGCAACACAAACTGGACGTGCTCGAACGCCACTGCGAGGGGTACGGCCGGCCGTTCGAGGAGATAGAGCGCTCGTGGTTCGCGCGGTGTCTGATACGCGAGGACGAGGCGGAACTCGACGCCCTCCTCGACGAACACTTCCCGCGGTTCAAGCCCGAGAACGTCGCCGAGGGCGAGTACCCGCTCGTCGGTACGCCCGAACAGGTCCGCGAGCGACTGGCGACGTTCGTCGAGATGGGCTTCGACGAGGTCGTCGTGGAGTTCGTCGACTTCCCCGAGGCGACGAGCGCCGAACTGTTCGCCGGGCGCGTCGCGCCGGCGTTTCGGTAGCTCGCAGGCGGGAGACGAGAGGTCGCCTGCTTGGAGTGCGGTATGGAAACAGCTATCACGACGATTTTCGTACGTCGAAGCGTGACTCACCACAGCGTCTGCCTCACGTTCGACTTCGACGGCGTCTCCTCGTGGATACACTCCTTCGAGTCGCCGGACAGCCCGACGAAACTGTCGAGAGGACTCTTCGGCGTCGACGTGGGCGCGCCCCGCGTCCTCGACCGCTTGGACGAGTTCGGCGTCGAGACTACGTGGTTCACCCCGGGCCACACCATCGACAGCTTCCCGGAGGCCGCCGAGGAGGTGTGGAGCCGCGGCCACGACATCCAACACCACGGCTGGTCGCACACCCGCCCGCGACAGTACGAGTCGCGGGAGGCGGAGTACGACGACGTGAAACGCGGCGTCGAGAGCATCGTCGACCTCACGGGCCGGCGGCCGACCGGCTACCGCTCGCCGTCGTGGGATTTCTCAACCCACACGCTCGGCATCCTCGACGAACTCGGCTTCGAGTGGGACTCAAGCCAGATGGCGACCGACTTCGAGCCGTACCGCGTCCGCGAGGGGTGGGCCGCGCCCGCCGACGCCCCCTTCGAGCGTGGCACCGAGACCGACATCGTCGAGGTGCCCGTCTCGTGGCAACGCGACGACTTCCCGGCGTTCGCCTTCAACCGCAAGCGGGGCTACGCGAACGAGAAAGCGGTGTTCCGCCAGTGGCGCGAGCAGTTCGACTGGATGGTCGACAACGTCGATGACGGCGTCTTCGTCCTCACGATGCACCCGCAGGTCATCGGGCAGTCACACCGGCTCGCCCGGCTCGAATCGTTCGTCGAACACGTCGCCGACACGCCGGGCGTCGTCTTCGAAACCGTGGCCGAAGTCGCAGACCGATTCCGGTCGGCGTGAGGGCGAAATAAGGACGGCGACGCTTTTTCAGGAGTAGTGGTGACAGCTGACGAGACGGTCGAGTTCGTCGGGCGACTCCAGCGCCGGCACCTCGGAGGTGCAGACGCTCGGCTCGACGAACGTCTCCGTCAGGAGCGACGCGGCGTCGCGCCACGCACCCTCGGCTGCGAGCGAGAGCGCGCGCTCGACGGCTTCTCCGGCGTCGCCAACGGGGAGGCCGTGGGGGAAGTAGGTCGCTCTCGCGTCGGCGGCGGCCGCGTCGGGGGACTCGCGCTGGACGGCTCTGACGAACCGGCGCACGCGGTCCCACTCGTCGTCACTGAGGTCGAGTTCCGCCGGGGCGACGAGACTCGGACACCGGGTGTGGAACCGGCAGCCGCTCGGCGGGTGAATCGGCGACGGCACGTCGCCGGACAGCGGGACGGTCTCGCGGGACACCCGCGGGTCGGGTACCGGAATCGACGAGAGGAGCGCCCGGGTGTAGGGGTGCTTCGGGGACTCGAACAGGTCGTCCTTGTCGGCGAGTTCGACCAGTTCGCCGAGGTACATCACGGCCACGCGGTCGCAGACGTGGCGGATGACGCTCAGGTCGTGGCTGATAAACAGGTACGTCAGCCCGAACTCGTCTTGGAGCTCTTTCATCGTGTTGAGCACCTGCGCCTGCACCGACGCGTCGAGCGCCGAGGTCGGCTCGTCGCAGACGATGAAGTCGGGGTCAACCGAGAGCGCCCGCGCGAGGTTGACCCGCTGGCGCTGGCCGCCGGAGAACTGGTGCGGGTAGCGGTTGTAGTGGTCGGCGTCGAGGCCGACCGTCTCCAGCAGTTCGCGCGCCCGCGCCTCGCGGCCGCCCTCGTAGAGCCCGTGGGCCCGCATCGGCTCCTCGACGATTTCTCCGACGGTCATCCGCGGGTCGAGCGACGCCTGCGGGTCCTGAAAGACGAACTGCATGCGCTTGCGGCGCTTCCGAAGCTCCTCTTTCGACAGTTCGGCGAGGTTCTCCCCGTCGAAGACGATGTCGCCGGAGGTCGGGTCGACCAGTCGGAGGAGCGTCCGCGCGAGCGTGGACTTCCCGCAGCCGGACTCGCCGACGAGGCCGAGCGTCTCGCCGGGCAGGATGTCGAACGAGACGCCGTCGACCGCGCGGACGTGCTCGCGGTCGACCGAGAAGGGGAGCAGTCCCGCGTCGCGGTCGAACCGGAGGCGGTCGAGGAAGCCGTCGCTCGCGTCGAAGTACTTCCGCAGGTCGCGCACGCTGAGCAGCGGGTCGGCGTCGGGGTCGAAGGTGGACCCGGTGGCGGTGTCGGCGGCGTTTGCGGTGTCGGCGGCGTTTGCGGTGACGGCGGCATTTGCGGTGACGGCGGCGTTTGCGGTGACGGCGTCGGCGGTGTCACCTGCGGAGGCGGACGCCGATTCCGACTCCGACTCTGACTCTGACTCTGATTCCGGAACTGACTCCCACTCGGCGTCGTCGAGCGGGGCGCTCTCCCAGTAGCCGGCCTCCGCGAACGCGTCGTTCCGCAGACACGCCGCTCGGTGGGACGAGGCGGCGGCGACTTCCGCGTCCGCGAGGGTCGTCCCGTCGGCAGTCTGCATCTGCATCGCCACGTCACCGTCTTCGTCACCGCCGCCGTCGACGCGCCGAGCGTCGGGGTGGGAGTGCAGACACGCCTCTCGGGCGTGCGGACACCGCGTGTGGAAGCGACAGCCCTGCGGCGGGTTGATGGCTTCCGGCATGATGCCCTCGATTGGCGACAGGCCGTCCACGTCGCGGTCGGGCCGCGGAATCGACCCGAGAAGCGCCTCGGTGTAGGGGTGTTTCGTGTCGTGAAACAGGTCGTCGACGGTCGCCTGCTCGACGATTTCGCCGAGGTACATCACGGCCACGCGGTCGCATATCTCGGCGACGACGCCCATGTCGTGGGTGACCCAGACGAACGACGTGTCGTAGCGCGCCGCGAGGTCCTTCACGAGGTCGAGAATCTGCGCCTCGACGGTCACGTCGAGCGCGGTGGTCGGCTCGTCGGCGATGACGAGGCTCGGTTCGCACGCGAACGCCATGGCGATGAGGACGCGCTGGCGCATCCCCCCGGAGAACTCGTGGGGGTAGTCGTCCATCCGGCGTTCGGCCTCGGGGATGCCGACCTCGCGGAGGCGCTCGACGGCGATGGCCTCGGCTTCGGCCGCCGACACGTCGCGGTTGAGCCCGATAATCTCGCTCAACTGCTCGCCGACGGTGAACACCGGGTTGAGGCTCTCCGTGGGGTCCTGAAATATCATCGCGATTTCGCGGCCCCGGATGCGCTCGCGTATCTCGCGGCTCGACAGCATCTCGGGGTCCTGTCGGGGTTCGCCGTCGGGGCCGTCGCCGCGCTCGACGCCGACGAGTAGGTCGTCTTCGAAGCGGACCTCGCCGTTGACGATGACGCCCGGCGAGTCGATGAGGCGCATGATGCTCCGCGCCGCGACGCTCTTTCCCGCGCCGCTTTCGCCGACGATGCCGAGCACTTCGCCGCGCTGTACCTCGAACGAGATACCGTCGACGGCCCGAACGGTCCCCGCGTCGGTGCGGAAGTGGGTGTGCAGGTCGCGGACGGTGAGTAGCGTATCAGACATTGGTCGTGGAATCGTGGGGGGCGTCGGTGCGTGAGATGGGTGCCTCTGCAGAACCGCGAGAGCGAGTGCTGACGCCGCCCCGAGGGGGGAGCGATAGTTCGGCGGGCGAGCGACTGACGCCGGCCGGGCGACTCCCGGCCCCGGGGCGAACGGTCGGTGAGAGGTGTCGTCCGTTCATCGTCAGTCGTTCGACCGCGGGTCGATTGCGTCGCGCAGGCCGTCGCCCAGCAGATTGAAGCCGACGACCGTCGCGAGAATCGCGAGGCCGGGCCAGAGACTGAACCACGGGTTGACGATCATGTACTGCCGCGAGTTGGCGAGCATCTGCCCCCACGACGGCGTCGGGGGCTGGACCCCGAAGCCGAGGAACGACAGCGACGCGACGATGAGGATGTTCACGCCGACCTGCAGCGTCGACTGGACGAGCACCGGCGCGAAGCTGTTGGGGATGATGTGGCGGAAGATGATGTGCCGGTCGCGCACGCCGGCGGCCTTCGCGGCCTCGACGTACTCCATCTCCCGGACGCTCAGCACCTGCGAGCGAATCAGGCGCGTGAACACCGGAATCGTCGTGATGGAGACGCCGATGATGGCGATACCGAGCTCGCGGCCGAACGCGGACATGATTGCGATGACGAGGATGAGGAACGGAATCGCGTACAGCGATTCGACGAACCGCTGGAGCACGTCGTCGACCCAGCCGCCGTAGTAGCCGGAGACCGCGCCGACGACCGTCCCGATGGTCATCCCGATGCCCGTCGCGATGAGACCCACCTGAACGGCGATGCGGGTGCCGTACACCAGCCTGACGAGTACGTCGCGCCCGCGGTGGTCCGTCCCGAGCGGATGCGCCCACGTCCCCGTCCCGAAGCTGTTTTCGATGCCGACCGGCGGGAGCAAGATGGTGCTCCCCGACGGGTCGTTCTCCGGGTGGTACCAGAACGTCGCCGCGAACTGGTAGTCGAACAGGTCGGCGTCGATAGTCGTCACCAGCGCGACGAGCGTCACGAGCCCGATGACGTAGAGACCGACGCGCGACGCCGAGTTGCGCTTGAGCTGTCGAAGCACCTGCGAGGTGCGCGAGACGGCGGAGCGCTCGTCGGCGTCCGCGACGCCGCCCGTGCGGGCCGAGTCGCCGGCGGCGGCCGTCGAATCACTCACCGGCACCACCCCCGTAGGAGATGCGCGGGTCGATGACCGCGTACAGCACGTCCACGACGAGCACGCCGAGGACGAACACGATGGCGAAGAATATCGTCGTGCCCATGATGAGCTGGTAGTCCTGCGCCCGGACCGCGGTGATGATGAGGTTCCCCATCCCGTTGATGTTGAAGACCGTCTCGGTCAGCACCGCGCCGCCGAGAGCGGTCGTCATCTGGATGCCGATGACCGTGAGCACCGGGAGTTGCGCGTTCCTGAACGCCTGTTTTCGGAGAATCGTCCGCTCGGAGACGCCGTACGCGCGGGCGAGCTGGACGTAGTCCTTGTTGAGCACTTCGAGCATCGACGACCGCTCGATGCGCGTGATAGCCGCCATCTGAAGCGTCCCCAGCGTGATAGAGGGGAGTATCAGATGCGACGCGGCGGTCGCGAGCACGTCCAGTCTCGACGCCGCCCCCTCGACCGACGCGGGGTCGGCCCACGGCATGACAAGCCCGCTCGGCGGCAGGAGGTCGCCGTAGTACGCGAACACGATGATGAGCAGCAGGCCGACCCAGAAGCTCGGCGTGCTGACGCCGATGAGCGACGTGATGCGGGCGAGGTGGTCGTAGCCGTTGTTACGGTTCTTGGCGGCGAAGATACCCAGCGGAATCGCCGAGCCGATGGCGAGGGTGAAACTCGACGCGAGCAGCAGCAGCGTCACCGGAAGCCGCTCGAAGATTTTCTCCGTCACCGCGACTCCACCGTAGTGGATGCTCGTCCCGAAGTCGCCCGTCGCGACCGCCGCGAGGTACCTGACGTACCGGACGTACAACGGTTGGTCGAGGCCGTACTTCGCGCGGGCGGCCTCGATAGCCGCCGCGTCGGCCGCCGGCCCGACCAAGATGCGAACCGGGTCGCCGGGTATCGAGTTGATGAGGACGAACGTGACCGTAACGACGAACAGCAAGACCGGAACGATTTGGAGTAATCGCCGTCCGATGTAACCGGTTGTCGTCATGAGTGGAGTGGATGGGGAGTGAGCATATAACGTTTGGTAACTGTTACCGACGGGGTACCGTCATCTGTCGACGGAGACGTTGTTGTAGCCGGTGAGGAGCCGCGGGTTCTGCGGCGAGACCGGGTGGACCTGGAAGTCGCTGACGGTGGACTTCACGCCGTAGGAGTTCTTGTAGTTGAACGCCGGGAGGTGGACCTTCTCCTCCAGGAGCGTCGAGATGGCCGACTGGTAGAGCTGTTGGCGCTCGTCGCGGTCGGTCGACTCCCGCGCGCCCTGAATCTGCTCCATCACCTCGTCGTTCTTGTAGTAGACGCCCTGGTTCACGCCCTCTGAGTCCTCGTGGAACAGGTTGTAGATGAAGTCGTCGGGGTCGGGGTAGCGGACCCACCCGAGGACGTAGATGTTGTAGTCCGAGGCGTTGCCGGTGTAGGCGCGGCTGAGCATCGCGCCCCAGTCGAGCCGTTCGACGTGGGCCTCGTAGCCGGCCTCCTTGATGCCGTTGGCGATAGAGAGGCCGATGTTCTCGCGGTTGTCGTCCGGCGGGACGATAATCTTCGCGTCCCAGTCGGCGGGGACGCCGGCCTCCTCGAACAGCGCCGTCGCCTGCTCGACGTCCTTGTCGTTCGGAATCTCCATCCACTCTTCGAGCGGCATCTCCCACTCTTCGACCATCGGCCCCGGAAGCGGGCCGTACTGGCGGAGTCCGGCCGGGTCGATGTAGCGGTCGACCGCGTCGTCCATCGAGAAACTGTAATCGATGGCCTCGCGGACGCGCTTGTCGGCTGTCGGCCCCTCGTTGCAGTTGAACGCGACGTAGAAGTAGCCGACGCTCTCCACCTCGGAGATGCTCGTGTCTTCGGTGCTCTCGACGGTCTCCCAAAGTCGGGGCGGAATCGTCTCGATAACGTCCACGTCGCCCGTCCGGAGGTTGGTGACGCGCGTCGTCGACTCCGTGATGGGCGTGAACTCGACGCCCGCGACGTTGGGCAGTTCGTCGCCCCAGTAGTCGTCCCAGCGTTCGAGCGTGACGTAGTTGCTCTCTTCCCACTCGACGAACTTGAACGGCCCCGAGCCGATGGGCTGTTGGGTGCTGAACGCCTCTTTGTCCTCCTCGCGGACGGCCTCCGGCACGACCTGATGGGTGAGGACGTGCTGGAACATCGCGTAGGGGTTCGAGAGGTCGAACTGGACGGTCGTCTCGTCGATGGCCTCGACGGAGTCGATGACGCTGAAGATGCCCAAGAGGGGCGTCTCCTCCTCGATGGGCGCGCGGAACGAGTAGGCCACGTCCTCGGCGGTGACCGGGTCGCCGTTGTGGAACATCGCGTTATCGACGATTTCGACGATGTATCGGGTGTTGTCCCGCTCGATGGTCGGCATACTCGTCGCCAGATTCGGGACCACGTCGGTCCCCTCGCCGTAGGTGTACAGCTGGCTGAACACCCGGTTCGCGACGAGCGCGTCGGGGTTCGAAAGCTGCGTTATCGGGTCGAATCGGACGGGGTTCAGCGCCTGGCCGATGTGTATCGTCGCGTCGGAACCGCCGGCGGCCGTTTCGGTCGCGCCGCCCGCGGTCGTTTCGCCGCCACCGCCGTCGCCCTCGCTCGTCGTTTCGGACCCGGAGTCGGACGTACAGCCGGCGAGCAAGACGGGTATCGACGCACCCGTCGTTTTCAGTATATCTCTACGTGAGACACTCTCTCTCATCATTGACGCCGAATCATTTCGGCATCACCGACTTAAGCGTTTGCATACCGTGTGTTCGTTTCCCGTTGTCTGCTAAAAAACCCGGTTCAAAAAGTATTATATATGGGTGCTGTGCGTATCTCCCTATGGACTCAACGGAGTCACAGTCGCTCCTAGCGGAGATGACGTGGCAGGAAGCCGAAACCGCGTTCGACGAGGCGGACTTCGTCGTGCTCCCCTGCGGGGCAACCGAACAGCACTCGACGCACCTCCCGACCTCGGTCGACTCCATCCGAGCGGAGAACCTGACCGCGGAGCTCGCCGCGGCGGCCCCGGAACACGACTTGAATCTCCTCGTGCTGCCGGTGCTCCCGTACGGCTACTCGGAGCACCACATCAACTACGCGGGGACGATCTCGCTCGGAGCCGACACGTACCAGGAGATAATCATCGACGTGGGCCGGTCGGTCCAGCGCCACGGCGGGACCCGGTTTCTCGTCGCCAACTTCCACGGGGGGAACATCGAACCGCACAAACTCGCGCTCGACCGACTCCAGCGCGACCACGGCCTCGACTCGTACTACGCCCATTGGACCGACTTCGCCCGCGACCAGTTAGAGGCGCGGTTCGGCACCGAATGGGGCCACGCCGGCGAGTACGAGACGAGCGTCATCGAGCACTACTGTCCCGACCTCGTCCACGGCGACCGCAAGACGCCGCAGACGAAGAAGAACCGCTACGAGGTCCGCCAGTACGCCCACTTCGACGACCTGACCGTCGAGGGCGGCCTCGGCGACCCGACGCAGTCCGACCCGGAGTTCCTCGAAGAAGTCATCGAGTCGACGACCGACCGCATCCTGACGCATCTCCGGTCGGAACTGGAGTAACGCGAGCCTCGGCGACGGGGAGACAGACGAAAGCGAGCGAAACTGCAAACCGAAACGAGAGCTGATTTTCCCGACGCTCGCCGCCTACAACGTGAGGTGGAACGGCGGCTCCGTCCCCTCCGGCAGCGCACACTCGTAGTCGCCGGGGACGGACGCTTCGAACTCCTCGCGGGCCGCCGCCACCAGCGCCTCGTCCGAAAACAGATCGAGCGTCGTCGCCGCGAGGACCTTCGCGGCGTACACCGCGGCCTTCGACCCGAAGCTCCCGTTGGCCGCGACGGCCTGCCACGTGTGCGAGGGCGTCCCCACCGGCCACGACGCCGCCCAGAACTGCGCGGTCGGCGTAATCCAGCTCACGTCGCCGACGTCCGTCGAGCCGTTGAGGACGGTCCCCACGTCGTAAGAGGGCTGGGCGTCCGGATACAGCACCGACGAGCGCGCCGCCTCGCGCCGCTCCTCGGGGAGTTGCGCCGTCCGCGCCTCGATTGTCTCCGCCGAGAGCGTCTCCTGAAGCTCCGCGGCGAACTCGCGGTCCTCGTCGGTGTACGGGATGGGGCCGGCGAGTCGCATGTTCTCCAGCAGTGCATCGGACAGCGCGTGGTTCGCCACGTAGTCGTAACAGCCGGTGTGGAACCGCCGGGAGACCGTCGTCTGGGTCATGAGCGCCGCGCCCTCGGCCACGTCGTCGAGCCAGTCGGTGATGCGGTCGACCTCGTCGCGGGTCGGCGCGCGGACGTAGAACCACGCCGTCGCCTCCGCGGGGACGACGTTCGGCGCGCCGCCGCCGTCGGGGATGGTGTAGTGGATGCGGGCGTCGTCGGAGACGTGCTCGCGCATGAACTCCGACCCGGTGTTCAGCAGTTCGACGGCGTCGAGCGCGCTCCGACCCGACTGCGGGCTGTCGGCGGCGTGCGCCGACTCGCCGTGGAACGTGTACTCGACGGAGTTCATCGCGAGCGTCTGCGCCATGAACGGCGCGCTGAGATGGCTCGGGTGCCACGTGAGTGCGGCGTCGAGGTCGTCGAACGCCCCGTCGCGGGCCATGAACACTTTGCCGACGAGTATCTCCTCGGCGGGACAGCCGAAGAACGTGACCGTTCCCTCGGCCCGCCCGTCGTCGATGGCGCGCTTCGCGGCGAGGGCGGCCCCGACGCCGGCGACGCCGAACAGGTTGTGTCCGCAGCCGTGTCCCGGTGCGCCGGCCTCGACAGGGTCCCTGTTCGACGACACCGTCTGCGACAGTCCGGGCAGCGCGTCGTACTCCCCGAGGATGCCGACGTGCGGTTCGCCCTCGCCGTAGGTCGCGCTGAACGCCGTCGGCATCCCGCCGATGCCCTCGGTGATGTCGAATCCCGCGTCGCGGAGGACCGACGAGAGCAACTCGGCGGATTCGGTCTCGTGAAGGCCGAGCTCCGGCTGCGCCCAGAGCGACTCGGTGAGTGAGACGAGTTCCGCCTCCAGCGACTCGACCGTCTCGAACGTCTCGTTGTGGTTCATTGCGTCTCGTGCGATTGGACTGGAGAAACGATAATAACACTTCCGGAGCGGTGAACGTTCGGGCTTCGAATCACCCACTGAACGCACGATTCACGAGGAACGAATCCAAACACCGGGAGACGCCGAAATCTGACGAGCGTCGTTACTCCCGCGTTTTGGACGCTTCCGGACCGCTCTCTGCCGGTTTTCGCCCGTTGACCTCGCCGTCTTCGAGGCGGGGCGTCGCACCCCAATCCAGCCGCAAACCATGCACATAGTTCACAAACAGCTCGTTTCGGCGTCAGCGTGGCCCGTATTCGTTAGCGGACAACTGGTATTCGGGAGCAGCGAAAATACTATGTGCAATGATGACCACCCGCAGGTAATGACCGAAAATGCGAACGACCGCTCGCTCAAAACCACGGTCACAACCCTCAGAATCGTCGAATTACTCAGGGAACGCGACGGGGCCGGCGTGACCGAAATCGCCCGCGAACTCGACATCGCGCCGAGCACCGCACACACCCACGTAACGACCCTCGAAGCGCAGGAATACGTGGTTAAAGAGGGTGATACGTATCATCTCGGGCTTCGCTTCCTCGGTCTCGGGAACTTCGTGCGGACGCGGAAACGCCGATTCGGGAAGGCCGAACACTACACCAACGTCCTTTCGGAGGAGTCAGAGCGGCGCTCGATTTTCACCGTCGAGGAACACGGGCGAGGCGTGTACGTCCACACCGCACCCGGAAAACACGGCGTCTGGACGCAGTCGACGGTGGGAAAGCGCGTCTATCTCCACTCGACGGCGAGCGGGAAAGCCATCCTCGCCAACATGCCGCGAGAACGGGTCCGAGAAATCGTCGACCGAATCGGCCTCCCGAAGGAGACCGAACAGACGATTCACGACGAGGCGGCGCTGTTCGACGAACTCGACGAGATTAGAGAGCGCGGCTACGCGCTGAACGTCGAAGAGCAGATAAGCGGGGTTCGCGCGGTCGGTGCACCCGTCATGGGGCCGGACGGAGACGTGTTCGGCGCGCTGAGCGTCGCCGGTCCCTCCAACCGGATGAAAGGCGAGCAGTTCGACCGTCTCACCGAAGTCCTCCTCGGCATCGCAGAGGAGTTGGAACTGAGCATCGCGCTCTCCTGAGCGCGTCGCCCTGTCGCCGTCAATACCCAGTTCGTGACACACCTAATAGTGTAACTCGAAACGAGATGCGCCGTTCGCGACGCGACTCGACGCGGGGGATGAAAAACGAGAAAAACGAAGCGCTGTCGGCGTCGTTACGCCGGCGAGTAGCGCGGGTACGCGCTGTCGACGGCCTGTGCGTCCTCTTCGAGGAGGGCGACGGCGAGGAAGTCGGCGTAGTCCGCGAAGTAGTCCACGAGCCGCGAGATGCGGTTCGAGTCGATGGCTTCGAGCGAGTCGAGGACCATGAACGGCACCGTCTCGTAGACGTCGTGGATGAGGTAGCCCGCGAGCGCGAACACGAGGCCGGTCACCTCGCGCTCGGACTCCGAGAGGTGGGCGACGGAGTCCTCGTAGCTCACGCCGTCTTCGTTCGTCCGGATGACGTGGAGGTCGAACACCGATTTCGTGACCTTCCTTCGGCCCTCCCGAACCCGCTTTTCGGTGCGCTCGATCCAGATGCGTTCGAGGTTGTCGTATTCGAGCACGTCGAGGACGTCGTCCATGTGGGTGTTGAACTCCTCGACGGCCTCGGATTCGAGGCGCTTGATGCGCGTCCGAAGCTCTTCGAGTTCGTCTTCGATGTCCTCGCGGGCCGCTTCGAGTTCGTCGCGCTCGTCGAGTTTGCGCTCGATGTCGGCGATTTCGTCTTCGACGTCTTCGAGGTCGCTGCGGAGTCGGCCGAGGTCGTATTCGAGCTGGTTCGCCTCGCGGTGGAGGTCGAGCAGGTCGCCGTGTTCCTCGCTTTCGAGTTCGTCGACGGTCTGTTCGAGCGAGTCGATTTCGGCTTCGAGGTCCGAGCGGTCGGATTTGAGCTCCTCGATGCGCTCTTGGCGGGTCTCGCGCTCGCTTTCGATTTCGGAGAGGCGGCGCTCGATGCGGTCGCGCTCGCGCTGGCGGCGCTCGTAGGTGGACTTCTCGTCTTCGAGTTCGGAGAGCTGTTCGCGGTGGTCGCGGTTGTCTTCGAGCTTCTCCTCGCGGAGCGACCGAAGGCGTTCGAGCGTTCCTTCGATTTCGGACTTGTCGACCTCGGAACCGCACGTCCAGCAGACGACCTGGTCGTCACCGAGCAGTTGGTCGGTGACGCTCCCGCCGGCGTCGTCGGCGTCGCGGAGCGCGTCCACGACATCCGAGGAGGTGCCCGAGAGCATCTCTTCGTTGAACTGAATCACGGACTGAAGCTCGTTGACGGTCGACTGAATCTCCTGCCGACGCGTCCGGAGCCGGCTGATTTCGGACTCGATTTCGTCGAGTTTGCCCCCTGCGACCTCCGGGAGGTCCTCGGCGTCGTCCTCAAGCTCCGCTTCCTCGGATTCGAGCGCGTCGAGGCTCTGTTTTTCGGTCTCGATGCGGCGGTCCACGTCGTTGATGTCGCGGCGCTTGCTCCGAAGGTCACCGAGCTTGGATTCGAGTTCGCTCTCGACTTCCTGGCGCTCGCTCACGCTGGCGTCGTACTCCTCGACCTCCTGTTCTTTCTCCGCGAGTTCGTCTTCCTTCTCCTCGATTTGGTCTTCGAGCTTCGTCCGCCGGCGTTCGAGCTGCGGCAGGCGGTCGGAGAGGTTGCTGAGCGTCGAGAGCTCGTCGGCGATATCGCGTTTCTCCTGCTGGAGCGACTCGATCTGCTCGTTGATGGACTCGACGTCGACCGGGCGCATGATGAGGTCGCGGAGGTCGTCGCCGCGGGCGACCGCCTGTCGGGCGTCGTTCGTTTCGAGCAGGAACGCAAAGAGGTCCGCGAGGTCCGGGTCCTCGAGGACGGGGTTCCCGCCGGAGATGACCGTGTCGCCCTGCCGCTCGAACGTCCGAGTGTACGTCTCGTCGCCGATAGTGAGTTCGACGGAGCCCTCGTCGGCGTCGCCTTTGAGCGCCACGTCGTCGCTCCCGTGGGCGGCCATGATAGACCGCAAGAGCGACGTTCGGTTCGTGGCGTTTCGACCCGCCAAGACGGTCACGCCCGGCTCGAACGACGTTGACAGATTGTCGATGCCACCGATGTTCTCGACCGAAAGGTGGACTTTGGATTTTGACACTTGTTCTGAGCTCATACCTTGACCCAACAGGTACACCAATATAAAATCACCCGTTGAGTCGAGGATAATGTGACAGCGCTAAGTATGTAATCGGTTAGTTCGATTCCCTTTCGTCGCAGTCGCACCCGCCGCGCTGGAGCAGTTCGACGACCTCGTACTGCGTCCCGCAGTCGCGGCAGTACACTTGCGTGTCCACGAGGACATCGAAGTCCCCGAGTCGGAGTTTGCTCGTGTTGCGGAGCGAACTCAGACTCTGCTCGATGACCGCGACCAGTCGGCCGCGGAGTCGCTGGATGGACTCGATGACGTTGTCGATTCTGTTTCCTGACGAGGAGTCCTTCGAGACGCCGCGAATATCCGTCAGGTAGGTGTAGACCGCCTGATGAGAGACGAAATCCGAGAGCAGTTGGTCGACGTCGACGCCGCGGGACTGGAGCGTGTTCTTCGCCTGAACGCGCATCCCCTCCGTGGTCTCGTCGCCGGTGAGAAGCGTGTACAGGTTCTCGACCTCGCCTTCGAGGACGTCCTCGCCAGCCTTGCGGAGCGCGGCGTCGAGCACCTTCTCGTTCATCAGATCCGCGAGGTCCCGGAGGCTGTCGCTGTCCTCGGGAGCCGTCCAGCGGTCGGCGAGCTGCTCGCCGAATCCGTCCAAGTCGTACGTCTCGATGACCCGCTCTACCTTGCTTAGGCGACGGTTCGTGCTTTGGTCGGTACCCATTACTCGTTTTTCACACGGTGGCGTGAAATATCTTCAGGTTTGGAGAGCGATTCGTCACACTCGGTGAGGCGCGTTCGTCGGAATCGAACCAGTAATATCCGGCAATGTCGGATGAGATAGGTGGGGTTCGACGACTCACGCGGAGACTGGGCAGTAACGCGGGGCTGGAGTCGGGAATGCAGACGCTACGTAGGACGGGAGACGACCGAAAAATAGAGCATCAATGGGACGTTGTGCTCGGTCGGTAGCCGCGCCACGTGTTCACGAGTATCAGTTGGGCAGGCGTACTCGGTGGGGGCTACCGTGCGTACAGTATGACTGAGTACTGATGGCTATCGTGCTGGGTGCACGGGATGCTGATTACACATGGGTCGGACTGCTCCAACCACATGCTATTACACGGCACACCAATATGTGAATTATGTTTATGACTATTATTGCCACGGAGGCGAAATCCGGTGCGCAAAGCCACGAGCCTGTCGCTGAGTGTCAGCGGTGAATTGGACGAGTCACGGACGGCGACGACAGGCCACCAACTGCGACGACGCGAGGCGATGCGGACATCTCCGAGTCGCTTGATTTCGCTCCTCACGGCGGTCGCGTGCGCCGCGACGGGCACGCCGCGGTTCAGTTCGCCCGGCCGCCAGATGCTACACAATCAATATCCGATAATACCGGACTGCGTGTGAGTGCTGTGGCCGAACGCTCGGGGTCGGGCTCGGGCAGTCGAAAGCGCCGATTTCGGACGCTTCGGGCGACTCTCGAAGTCGTCGCGGCGAACACTAGTGTTTGAGGTAGCCGCCGTCGACGGCGATGGACTCGCCGGTTATCCAGTCGCCCTCCTCGGAGAGGAGCAGGACCGCGACGTGGCCGACTTCTTCGGGTTGGCCGATTCGGTCGAGGATGTGCGCGTCGAGCGTCTCCGCGAGGATTTCGTCCGGCGACTTACCCGACTGCTCGGCGTGCTCGTCGAGCCACGCCTCGACCATCGGCGTCTCGACGGTGCCGGGCTTGAGCGCGTTGACGGTGACGCCGTGGTCGCTGAGTTCCTTCGCCAGTACGGTCGTGAAAGCGAGGACGGCCGCCTTGGAGGCGCCGTACGCGCCCTGTCCGGCGAACGGCCGCTCCGCGCCGACCGAGGAGATGTTGACGATGCTGCCCTCGACATCACCGTCGACCATCCGGGCGGCGACGGCCTTGGAGACGAGGAACGTCCCCTTGGCGTTCACCTCGAAGTGGAGGTCCCAGTCGTCTTCGGTCGTTTCGAGGAGCGGGACGGCCTGCTGAACGCCCGCGTTGTTCACGAGGCCGTGGATGTCACCGAGCGAGTCGATAGCGGCGTCGACGGCGGTTTCGACGGCCTCGGCGTCCGTCACGTCGACCTCGTACACCGCGGCCTCGCCGCCCTCCTCGCGGACGAGGTCGGCCGTCTCGGCGGCCACCTCGGGCTTCGTGTCGAAAATCGATACGTCGGCCCCGGCGCGGGCGCAGCGGACCGCGATGCCGCGGCCGATGCCGCGCGCGCCGCCGGTCACGACGATATGCCTGTCTCTCAGTCGGGTGTCTGTGTGCGTGCTCATAGTCGGTAGTTCCGGGATATCCTATAAATAATTGTGCTGTACGGCGGTCGATTACTCGTCGCGCTCGGCAACGACGGGGTTCGTGAGCGTGCCGATGCCCTCGATTTCCACGTCGACGCTGTCGCCCGGTTCGAGCAGTTCCGGCGGGTCGCGGAAGATGCCGACGCCGCCGGGCGTGCCGGTGGAGATGACGTCGCCGGGTCGGAGCGTCGTGATGCCGCTGATGTACTCGACGACCTCGTCGACGCCGAAGATGAACTCGGAGGTGTTGGACTCCTGTTTCGTCTCGCCGTTGACGCGGCAGGCCACGTCGAGGTCGTGCGGGTCGAGGTCGGCCTCGGGGACGAACGTCGGCCCCATCGGGGCGAACGTGTCGTAGCTCTTGCCGCGGAAGAACTGACCGTCGTCGAACTGCGCGTCGCGGCCGCTCACGTCGTTGATGGCGGTGTAGCCCGCGACGTAGTCGAAAGCGTCCTCGGCGTCGACGTTCTTGGCCGTTTGGCCGATAACGACGCCGAGTTCGACCTCGTAGTCGACCTCGTCGATGGCCGCCGGGTGGACGATGGGGTCGCCGGGGTTCGTGACGGACGTGCCGGCCTTGCCGAACAGGAGCGGGCGTTCGGGGACCTCCTCGTCCTGTTCTTCGGCGTGGTCGTGGTAGTTGAGGCCGACGCAGACGATTTTGCCGGGGCGCGGGACGGGCGCGAGGAGCTTCACGTCCTCGACGGGGACCGACTGGTCCTCGGCGGCGTCCGCGGCGTCCTCGACGACGGTGAGGAAGCCGGGGCTGTTGAGGTTCTGGACGGTTACGTCTTCGCGGAGGCCGGAAAGCGGGACGACATCGTCGTCGCGGCGGACGCCCCACTCGGGAGCACCGCCCGCGGTGTATCGAACGAGTTGCATCGTTACACTCTGCCACACCGTGATACGTAACTGTTGCGCTCTACGCAGCATTGCGACGACGGGAGCGAGGCGGGCGACCCGAGGCCGCCGACCCGCCGACTACGAGTACGTCAGGTTCACCTCGATGACGTTCGCGCTCTTGAGAATCTGGTTCGGCAGTTCCTCGGTGAATCGCTCCTCGCGCATCCGGCTTTTCGGCCCCGAGACGCTCACGGCGGCGATGGCGTAGTCGTCCTCGTTGAGTATCGGCGCGGCCACACAGCGCATGCCCTTGACGCGCTCTTCGTCGTCGTAGGAGTAGCCGCGCTCGCGGACCTGCTCCAACACGTCGAACAGTTCCTCGCGGTCCGTGATAGAGCGGTCCGTCACCGACTCCAGTCCGTGGCGGTCCAAGATGCGCTCGATTTCCTCCCGCGGCCGGTTCGCCATGATGGACTTCCCGAGCGCCGTCGTCTGCAACGGGACGCGCATCCCGGCGTGGGTGTCCAGACGAACGGCGTCGGGACCCCGCGAGCGGTACAGAAAGACGCCGATACCGTGTTCCTCGATCATCAGATTCGCGTGCTCGCCGGTCACCTGCGCGAGTTCGTTTATCTCGGGGCGGGCGATGTTGAACACCTTCTGTCGAGAGCGCGCGTGCGCGCCCAACTGGAGGAACCGCGTGCTGACGTAGTAGGTGTCGCCCTCCTTGACGAGGTATTCCTGTTGCTCCAGCGTCCGCAGGTGGTCGTGAATCGTGCTGGTCGGCTTGTCCAGTCGCTTGGCTACCTCCGAGACGCCCGCCCCGTCGAGTTCCCGCAGGAGGTCGACGAGTTCGAGCGAGATTTTGACCGCGTTGACCGGGACGTCCTTCGTCATAGTTGGGTATGAACCCTCGTCCCTCAAATGTCTTTCCGCTATTGCCGGAAACGATGGCGAAGAGACGAGCGACGACCTCGGGTGGGGTGCGAGGATATTTTGAATAATTTAAATAACCCAAATTCCGTGTCTATCGAGGAGACAACTGACGAGAGGATGCGAAAAAAGAAAGCGAGTGCGCGAGGGCGACGCGAGCGCGAGGCGCTCAATCCGCGGGAGCACCTCAGTTGAACTGCGGGATGACTTCGTCCGCGAACAGTTCCATGCCGTCGGTGTCGGGGAAGTCGATGAACCAGCCCTGGAACTTCGTCACGCCGGCGTCGATGCGACGCTCGATAGCCTCCGCGCACTCCTCGGGCGTCCCCATGATGAAGTACTCGCGGGCGTCCTCCTCCGTCACGATGGGCGCTTGGTCCTGATACTCTTCTTCGAACTGGATGGGCGTCATCAGGTCGAGCAGGCGGTCGAACTTCTCCTCGTCGCGGGTGCAGATGACGTGGCCGTCCCACGAGTACTCGATTTCGTCGGGGTCGCGGCCGACGGTCTCGCAGTGGTCTTCGATGACGCCGATTTTGTGTTCGAGCGTCTCCACGTCACCGTTGAACACGTCGGTGTTCCACACGTCGGCGTGTTTGGCGACGAGTTTGAGCGTGACCTCCTCGCCCTGCCCGCCGACGAGGATGGGCGGGTGGGGGTCTTGGACGGGCCCGGGGACGCAGTAGGCGTCCTCTACCTGGTAGTGCTTCCCGTCGAAGCTCGCGCCGTCGGTGCCGGCGGCCCACATGCGCTTCATGAGACGGATTGACTCGTCGAGCCGCATCAGGCGCTCGAAGCCGTCGCGGTACTCCCAGCCGTAGGCGTCGTACTCCGGCTCGTGCCAGCCCGCGCCGAGACCGAGTTCCAGCCGCCCGTCGGAAATCACGTCGAGCGTGGCCGCCATCTTGGCGACGAGCGCCGGGTTGCGGTAGTCGTTACAGAGGACGAGCGAGCCAAGGTTGATGTCCTCGGTGAAGCCGGCGATGGCCGACAGCAGCGTCCAGCACTCGTACTCGGCGTGGTCGCGGCCCAACAGCAGGTGGTCGGGTGCCCACGCCGCGTCGAAGCCGAGTTCCTCCGCCGTCTGGACGCCCATCTTGGTCGTCTCCCAGTCGAGCGCCTCGTACTGCGGCGTGTCGCGGTGCGTCGGCTCGGTCCCCTCGTCGGGCGCGCCGGCGAAGACGGGAACGTTGTACTCGAAGCTGATGTCCGACATCGTCACTCGATGGCGAAGTGTTCGAGCGCCTCGCGGTTCAGTTGCGTGCTGACGCCGGGCTCGTCGGGGAGCGGAATCGACCCGTTTTCGGGCGACGGCGGGTTCTGGAAGATGGCGTCGGCGTAGGTCGACTCGCGTTTCTCCTGTCGCTCCTCGAACCACTCGGGGGTCGGGAAGTACTCCGCCATCGGCATGTTCGTGTGCCCGGCGATGGCGTGCAGCGTCGGGTTCGTGCCGGCGTGCGGGATGACGGGCACGTCGTGGACTTCGGCCATGTCGGCGACCTTCTGGAGCTCCGTGATGCCGCCGACGCGACCCACGTCGGGCTGGAGGATGTCGACCGCGCCTTCTTCGAGGAGGTCCTCGTGGCCCCAGCGGGTGAACTCGTGTTCGCCGCCCGAAATCGGCATCGGCGCGGCCTCGCGGACCTCGGCGTAGCCGGAGATGTCGTCGGCGATGACCGGCTCCTCGACCCACGCCATGTCGTACTTGCCGAGGCGTTGGGTCATCTCCTTGGCGTACTTGACCGACCAGCCCATGTAGGCGTCGCCCGCGATTTCGATGTCGTCGCCGACGGCGTCGCGGACGGTGGCGACGATTTCCTCGTTTTTCTTCATCCCCTCGCGGCCATCTTCGGGGCCGTGGAGGAAGCGGAGTTTCATCGCGTCGAAGCCCTCCTCGACGTACTGGATGGCCTCGCGCTCGAGTTTCTCCATGTCGACGGGGTGGAGGTTCGACGCGTAGGCGGGAATCTCGTCTTTGGTGGGGCCGCCGAGCAGTTCGTACACCGGCTTGCCGGCGTCCTTCCCGGCGATGTCCCACAGCGCCTGGTCGACCGCGCTGATTGCCATGACGGCGACTCCCTTCCGGCCGAACGGGAGCGTGGCGCGGTACA
This sequence comes from Haloferax sp. ATCC BAA-644, assembly GCF_000336975.1. Lineage (NCBI taxonomy): Archaea > Methanobacteriati > Methanobacteriota > Halobacteria > Halobacteriales > Haloferacaceae > Haloferax > Haloferax sp. ATCC BAA-644. The sequence goes on along the minus strand of NZ_AOLF01000003.1, from coordinate 132,200 downwards.
TCTGTTCCCAGAGAAGCTCGCGCTGTGTCGGGTCTTCCCCGACCACGATTTTCGACAGCGTCTCCTCGACGACGGTGGCGATGGCTCCGGTACCCCAGTTACCGACGCCGACGCCGGTTATGCCCGCGTCCGTCTCGACCTCGACGACCACGTCGCCCACCGGGCCCATCCACTCGCGGCGGGCCTGCGGGTTCTCCCCGTCGACGTTGCGGTACTCGTCGTACTTCGACATGATGGTGACGAGCGGGAATTCGATGAACTCGCCCCACGACTCGTTGCTGATTTTCGTCGCTGAGATGTCTGTAATCTCCATGATTTGTTTGGTACGACCTCACATCCAATCGGCACGGGTAAAATAGTTTCTGTCGTTGGGCGGTTCGCGGCCGGAACGCGGGGCCGTTCAGCCGTCGAACTGGAAGACCGGCTTGCAGGTCTCCGAACCGAGGAACGCTTCGAACGCCGCGGCGGGGTCGTCGACGCTGTAAGAGGTGTCGAGAATCTTCTCGACCGCGATTTCGCCGCGCTCCATCAGGCGAAGCGCCTGCTCGAAGTTCGTCCACGTCGAGCCGTAGGAGGTGTTGATGTCGACCTCGCCGCGGACGGTCGAGGTGAGGCTGAGTTCGCTCGCCGAGTTCGGGATGCCGACGACGACGATTTGGCCGCCCTTGCGGACCACGTCGTTCCCGGAGACGACGCCGCTGTGGTGGCCCGTGGCGTCGAAGACCACGTCGAAGCCGATGCCGTCGGTCTGCGACTCGACCCGCCCGTCGAGGCCGCCTTCTTCTTCGAGGTTCACCGTGTCGATACCGAGGTCTTCGAGCAGCGGGAGGCGATACGCCGCGTCCTGACCGAGGCCGGAGACGACGACGTTCGCGCCGAGGGAGTCGGCGACGGCGGCGACGAGCACGCCGATCGGGCCCGGCCCCTCGACGAGGACGTTGTCGCCGGGCGTCGTCACCGACTGGTCGAGGACCGCGCGGGTGGCGATGCTCGTCGGCTCCGTGATGGCGGCGTGCCGGAGGGGAACGCCCTCGGGCACCGCGTGGACGTGCTCGGGCGCGACGGTGACGTACTCCGTGTACGCGCCGTCGCGGTGCATACCGGTGATGGAGAAGTTCTGACAGACGTTGGGCTGACCGTTCTGACACTGGAAGCAGTGACCGCAGTCGTGAATCGGCTCCTCGACGACCGTGTCGCCGACCTCGAACGTCTCGACGTTCGCGCCGACCTCCGTGACCGTCCCGGAGTACTCGTGGCCCATGATTCGCGGGATGGGAATCCACTCGTAGCCGCCGTCGTACTTGTAGGCGTGAGCGTCGCTCCCGCAGAGTCCCGCGGTGTGGACCTTGATGAGCAGTTCGTCTGCGCCGGGAGTGGGAACCTCCCGCTCTTGTGTCTCTACCGATCGCGGCCCGGTCTGAATAATGGCTTTCATAGTTGCGAATAACCGTGTGGGTTCGTCTCGTTTTACACCATGTGAACACACCGATTAATATGTTTGGGTGCGGGCGGGGGATTTCGGCCGTAGCGCGGCTGAAGCCGCGGCTAAGAGGGCTTCGAAAGCCCGTCCGATAGGCGAAGGTGATGTCTCCCGGACGCTCGGCTCAGATTTCGACGCCGTCGGACTCGGACGACTGGGACTGCGACTGGACGGAGGCTCGGTTCTCGATACGCCGTCCCTTGCGCAGCGCCTCCGTCTGGGCGTCGAACAAGTAAACGTGTTCGGGCGCGATAGAAAGCGACAGCGTGTCGCCGGACGACAGTCCGTGGAACTCACCGATTTCGGCAGTAACGTCGCCCATCGGTCCGTTTCCGTGAACGATTGCTTTCGTGCCGACCGGCTCGACGACGCGGACCGCCACGTCGAACGTTAGCCCGTCGGCGCGGCGCTTGCTCGTCTGGTAGAAGTCCTGCGGGCGAAACCCGACGTTGACGCGCCCGGGCGGCACCTCCGTGTCGAGGGCATCGCTCGGCAGTTCGAAGTTCACGCCGTCGAGTTCGACGCGAGCGCCGCCGTCAGCGTCGGCGTCGGCGACGACGCCGTCGTAGATGTTCATGTCCGGGCTGCCGACGAACTGCGCGACGAAGAGGTTCGCGGGCTCGTTGAACACTTCTTCCGGGCGTCCCAGTTGCTGGAGCGCGCCGTCGTTGAGAACGGCGATTTTATCGGCAATCGTCATCGCCTCCTCCTGATTGTGGGTGACGTACGCGGACGTGATTCCGACCTCGGACTGCAGTTCGTCGATTTCGGTCCGCATCGTCTTGCGAAGCTTGGCGTCGAGGTTCGCAAGCGGCTCGTCGAACAGGAACAGCCGCGGCTCGCGGATGATAGCCCGGCCGAGCGCGACGCGCTGTTTCTGCCCGCCCGAGAGCTGTGCGGGCTTGTTGTTCAGGAGCTGTTCGATTTCGAGCATCGTCGCGACCTCCTCGACGCGCTCGTCGATGTCCGCCTTCGACATCCCGTTGTCCTCCCGCTTGAGGCCGAACCCGAGGTTCTCCCGGACGGTCATATGCGGATAGAGCGCGAAGTCCTGGAAAACCATCGCCACGTCGCGGTTGCGGGCTTTGATGTCGTTGACGACGACGTCGTCGAAGCGAATCTCCCCGGAGGTTGGCGTCTCCAGCCCGCCGATCATCCGGAGCGTCGTCGTCTTCCCGCACCCGCTCGGTCCGAGCAGAACGAGGAACTCCCCGTCTTCGACGTCGATGTCGAGGCTATCGACCGCGACGACTCCGTCCTTGTCGGGGTCGCCGAAAATCTTCGTGACACCGTCTACTGTGAGGTGTGTCATTGTAAAACATTACCGTAGAACGCCCCTTAAAGCTAGCGACTGAATACGAGAATTGGCCGCGGTGTGCGGCACCGAAAGACGGCGGCTGAGGGTGTTATCCCTTGATAGCGCCGCCGGTGAGTCCCTGCACGAAGTAGCGCTGGATGTAGGCCAGTCCGAGCAGGACGGGAAGCGAGATGATAATCGAGGCCGCGGCGACGACGTTCCACTGGGTGTTGAACCCCTGCACGAACGTCAGGAGCCCCGGCGGAACCGTGTACCGGGAGTTGTCGAGGAGCGTCAGCGCGAACACCAACTCGTTCCAGGCGAGGAGGAACGCGAAGATGAACGACGCGATGAGCGAGTTCCGCGCCATCGGCACGATGACGTACCAGAACGTCTCTATCGAGCTACACTGGTCGATGCGGGAGGCCTCGATAATCGAGTCCGGGAAGTCGTCGAAGAAGCCCTTCATCAGCCAGACGACGAACGGCGCGGTCATCGCGCCGTAGATGAGAATCAACACGAGGTGCGTGTTGAACAGGCCGAGCGCGGAGACGAGTTCCCACTCGGGGACCATGATGGCGGTCCCCGGGAACATCAGCGACGCGAGGAAGATGCTCATGAGGGCGTTCTTCCCAACGAAGTCGCGGCGCGAGAGCACGTACGACGCGGCCGTCCCGAGGACGAGCGCAATTGCGCCCGCGCCGACCGCGACCTTCAGGCTGTTCAACACGAGCGACAGGATATCGATATCGATAGCCGACGACGCCTGCCAGCCGAACAGGTTGGCGAACAGCGAGGTGTAGCCGCCCGCCTGAATCGACGACTCGACGACGAGCCGGAACCCCTCCAACGAGAAGTCGTTCGGGAACACCGTCGGCGGAATCTGCTGAATCTCCGCGGTGGTCTTGAACGCCGTCACGACCATCCAGTACAGCGGGAAGAGGACGAACGCGAAGACGACGAGCGTCAGGAGCGCGACCGCCGTCTTGCGAACGTACGCACCCGCCGTGGTGTCGAACAGCCACGACTCGTTCCGCCGGAACTCGGCGGCCGGGTCGGGGTCGGAGTCTTGTGCCGCCATCAGACGTCACCCCGCACTTGGTCGTACACCTGTATGTAGTAGTACGAGAACACGAGCAGGACGACGAACAGGATGAGCGACAGCGCCGAGGCCAGCCCCACGTCGAAGTCGACGAACGCCGTCCGGTAGATCATGACCGGGAGCGTGCTGCTGGAGACGCCGGGGCCGCCCTTCGTCATCACCCAAATCATCGAGAAGTTCCTGATGTTGTAGATGAGCATCAGGAGGAAGCCGATGGCGAGGTTGTACCGCATCATCGGGATGGTGATGAACCGGAACTGCTCCCACGGCGTCGCACCGTCCATCCGCGCGGCCTCGTAGAGATGCTCGTCGATTCCCTGCAAGGACGTGAGCGTCAACAGCGCGAACAGGGGCGCGAGCCGCCAAATCATCCCGATGATGGGCGGCCACAGCGAGAGTTCCGTCGAGCCGAGCATGACGATGTACTCGTCGATGACACCGAGTTGGACGAGCAGTTCGTTGATGATGCCCTGCGACCCGCCGAACATGAACTGCCAGATGGACGCGCCGACGACCCGCGGGAGGACCCACGGGATGAGCACGATTGCGCTCGCGACGCTCGTGTACGGGAGCTTCTCGTGGAGGAGCCAGCCCATCAGGAATCCGAGGACGATCGCGGCGGAGCTGCCGACGACGACCCACACGAGCGTGTTCCACAGGACCTGATGGATGGTCGGACTCGACCAGATTTCGGCGTAGTTGGCCAGTCCGATGAACTCGGCCTCGCTGGGCGCGAGCAAGTCCTTGTTGAAGAAACTCGAGTAGATGGCCTGCGCGATGGGGTAGAGGATGAACAGTCCGACGAGCGCCGTCACCGGTAGGACCGGGAGGTACACCTTGACCCCTTCGGGAATCCGTTCGGAGACGCTCTCGAACGACCCTCTCGCCTGCTTCGAGTAGCTCATGGCCTCGTCTCACCACCGCGGGCCCGCGGTCGTTCGAGCGACGATTCGAGTCGCATGGTCAGGCCAACTCCTCGTCGATGACTTCCTGAACCGATTCGTTCGCGGCGCTACAGGCCTCCTCGGCCGTCGCGTTGCCGAGGACGACCGGCTGGATGACCTCGGTGTTGATGATGCTCTGGACCGACGCGATGCCCGAGAACGACGGGAACCGCGAGGTTCGCGTGAACAGGTCGTCGTTCTCGTACAGCGTCACGAGGTCGCCGAACTGGCTCCGGAAGAGGTCGCTCGGGTCCTCGAAGGCGCTTTCGAGCGTCGGGACGCGCCCGCGGATACCCACGTCGTTTTCGGCGTCGTAGGTCCACGGCGCGAGCTGTTCTTCGGAGTTCCACCACTCGGTGAAGTCGAACGCGGCCTGCAGTTCGGCCTCCGAGTCGGTGCCGTTGCCGAGCATGAACCCCTGCGCGTTCTGCAGGAGCAGGTCGCGGGGTTCGAAGCTCCCCGACGGGCTGTCCGGCAGCGGCGCGCGGGTGACCGTGTGGCCCTCGCCGTCGAGCCACTCCTGCGGCGCGCCGGTCGTCTGGTAGACCGCGTTGGCGTGGGAGTACGTGATGAAGATGCCGGACTCGCCCTCGCGGAGGAGCCGCCCCGCGCCGATGTGGTCGTTCTCGGCCATCGAGTCGGGGAACAGTCCGGCCTCGGCGATGTCCTGATAGAGCCTGACGGCGTCGACGAAGCCGGGTTGGTCGACCGTCGCCTCCAGCGTCTCGGGGTCGAAGTACCGACCGCCGTTGGCGTAGACGAAGCCGATGAAGTAGCCGGTCGTCAGCCCGAAGTCGGTCCCCGGCGCGGTAATCGCCGCCGACACCTCGTCTAGCTCCTGCATCTCCTCGCCGAGTTGGATGAGTTCCTCCCAGTTGCGCGGCGGGCTGTCGAAGCTCGTCTGTTCGAGATAGTCGGTTCGGATGTCCACGAACGGGCCGAGGTCGGCGTAGCCGCCGGGGAGCCCCCACTGCCGCTCCCCGTCGGTGTCACCGAGACTGTCGTAGATTTGCGTATCGACGTTCGCCTGAATGAACCGGCTGTTTATCTCCTCTAGCTCGTCGGCGAACTGCTCTTGGTCGAGCGGTTGGATGGCGCTCGCGCCGACGTAGTCGGGAATCTGCTGCGTCTGGCCGGCCATCACGTCCGGGAGGTTGTTGTTCGCCGCCGCGGAGGCGATAATCTGGTACTTCTGTCCCCACTCTTGGTGCTGGTAGGTGACGTCGTGCTCGCCGTAACTGCCGTAGTGGTTACTGATGTACTCCCGTTCGGCGGGGATGCCGCCGAACAGCCAGAAGTCGAGAGACTGGGAGCCCGAACCGCCGCCGGAGCCGCCGGAGCCGTCGCCTCCGCCGGAACCCCCATCGTTGCCACCGTCGTTTCCGCCACCCATACAACCTGCCAACGCCGCGGTGAGACCCGCTCCGAGCCCAGTCACGTATCGCCGCCTGCTGAGCCGGTTCGATGAACTACTGTTTGCCATGGTGTACCATTACAAACCACTATAATTCATTATAATAAATATACCGGTGCCATCTAGAGCGAGAATAGCAGCCACCGAATCGACGATGGTGCGGGCGAGGCACGTTGTGACGACCGATTACACTCACCCGAGGTCGACGTGCCGCCGGAACGACTTCTCGGTCAGCCACGACCGATCGGCCTTCGACAACGAGTCGACCTGTTTGAGCCAGTTGCACGCCTCGGCGTAGCTGGCAACGTCGCTGACGTTGGGGTAGTCGGAGCCCCAGACGACCCGCTCGCGCCCGAAGGTGTCGAGGAGCCACCGGACGTGGTCGTGCATGTCGGCGTAGGGGAACGCCGAGTCGGACATATGGACGATTTCGGAGACCTTCACCGCGACCGAGTCGTGTTCCGCGAGGTCGGCAAACCGGGCGAACGTCCCCTCGTCGGTGGGGGTGTCCGGGCCCGCGTGGGCGAAGTGGTCGAACAGGTACGTGAGGTCGGGGTACGCCTCGACGAGTTCGAGCGCCTGGTCGAGTTGGCCGTGGTCGCAGAGAATCTGAACCGTGGCGTCGTGCTCGACCGCGGCCTCCCAGAACGCGGTCTCCTCGACGCTCTCTCCGAGCCACGTCACGCTCGGGTCGAACGTCTCCCACATGCGGTCGTACGGACAGGCCGCGCCGAGACGAAAGCCGAGGACGCCGTCGGTCTCCATGCAGCGGTCGAGGCGCTCGACGGCGTCGGCGGCGAAGGGGTCGAGCATCACGATTCCGTGGAGTCGGTCGTACTCGGATGCGACCCGGCGGGTGTACCAGTTGTCCGTCCAGTCGCAGATGGGGTAGCCCACGACGACCGCCTCGTCAACGCCGTTTCGGTCCATGTCGGCGAGCAGGCGGTCGGCGGTGTAGACGGTGTGCACGTCGAAGCTGTCGACGAGGTCCAAGATGGGGCCGTTGGTCCACGGGTGGTCCGGGCTCGCGGCACCCCACGCGTGGGTGTGGGCATCTATCATTACAGTCGACGACGGGCGTTCCCGTACTAAATCTTACCCGCCGAAAAGCTAAGACGGGTGCCGTCGAATCGGGGGTCGTATGGCGCGAATCGCATTCCACCTTGAGATAAAGGACGGCAAGCGAGAGGAGTACCGAACGAAACACGAGAACGTCCCCGAGGCGCTCGAATCCGCCTACCTGGACTCCGACGCCGGGCTACAGACCTACAGCGTCTTCGAGAAAGACGGCCACGTTTTCGGCTTCATGGAAGTCGACGACCCGGAGGCCATCCAAGAAGTCATGGACGACAGCGAGGCGCAGGCCGACTGGGCCGAGGTCATGAGCGGCATCACCGTCGAGACCGACGACAGTTGGATGGACGAAGTCTACCGGATGGTCTGACGCCCGAAAAACGAGAATTGTCCGGGCATGGCGGACGAAACGCCGTCCCGACCGAACATATCGAGATCAACAGTATCGAATAAATACCCATTGACTCTCGTTTTCGACCGTCTCAATCCCCACATCGGGGCGATTCCAGAATATTCCTGCGGCTCCGGTTCTACCGGATAGTTGTCCGGCGATAGCGGAAGTCCGCCCGGGGCGGAATCGACCAGTTGCGGTTGTCCGTCGAGGCGAGGGCGCAAGGGCGAATTGCGTGCTCTCGCCGGCAACGTGGATTGTACGCCGCAAATAATTACGCACATAGAACTGTAATTCAGAGTTAACTCCACTTAAATTGATTCAGGAATAATATCGTGACCGGACGTGAGTCAGTAACGCTGATGTCCGCCAGGGGAGAACGTGACGAAACGGCGCTACTCTGTACCGACAGCGCGTCTATCACGAATATTTAGGGCGTTGTCAGTGACCCACGACAGGAATCCAGTGTCCGGTGATGCCGGATAGTTACGCGTGGTGGGCGACAAACCGACCGCCCGCGGGCTACCAGGACGTAATAGGAACTTCGCGGAGCGGCCCCGGAAGCGGGACATCGACGGTCGAGTCGGTGTAGTGCGAGAGGTAGAACCCGACGATGATTTCGAGCGAGCGAGTCGCCGCGACGCCGGATGAGTAGTTCTCGGCGTCGCCGTCGAGGAGGTCTTGAACGTGGGCCGCCGCGTTTGCGAAGGAGCCCTTGTAGTCGTCCTCCCACGTCCACGCGCCCTCGATACCGGGGAGCGGTCGCTCGACGTGTTCGCCGTCTTCGAGCGACCAGTAGCGCCACTCGCCGTCGTCGTTGTTCATGTAGAGTTTGCCCTCGGTGCCGATGAAACTCAGCGTCATCGAGGAGACGTCGCGCGGAATCGTGCAGTCCACGGTGACGAACGTGCCGTCGTCCATGACGACGTGCCCGCCGCCGCCGGCGTCGACGACCGACTCCGTGGCGTCCAGCGCGTCGAGCACCTCGTTCTCGCCGGTGATGTGGCCGCTCACCCGCGAAGCCCGCGCGTCGAGGAGGTAGACGAGGGTGTCGAGGACGTGCGTGGAGTTCCGCATGAGTTCCATGCGGTACTGCGCGCTCACGGACTTCACGTCGCCGAGAATGTCTTCCTCGCGGACGAGGTCGCGGAGCCGACGGAGCTTGTCCGTGAACCGGAACGAGTGGTTGACGACGAGTTCCGTGTCGGCCTCCTCGCAGACGGCGACCATCTCCTCGGCGTCGCTGACGGCCGACGCGATGGGTTTCTCGCACCAGATGACCGAGGGGTCGGCGGCGGAGCGCGCGGCGTCGACGACGTGGTCGCGGTGGAGGAACGACGGCGTGCAGACCGACACCGCGTCGAGGTCCTCGGCTTCGAGCATCGCCTCGTGTCCGACGTACCGGCGGTCGGCGGGGATATCCCACGCCTCGCCGAACGTGTCCAGTTTCGACTCGTCCACGTCGGCGACGGCGACGAGTTCGATGTCGTCGGTCGCGGCGTAGCCGCCCGCGTGGCTCGCGTCGATTTTCTCTCTGCCGATGGCCGCCTCGTCGTGCATGCCGAGGATGCCCATCCCTGCGATGCCGCCCGTGCCGATGATGCCTGCGTGGTAGGTCATAGTGTCTCCTGTCGCCGGAGTTCGTCCGTCAATGTGCGCCGGAGCGCATAACTGTGGTGCCGGGCCGAAAGCGTCGAAAAGAACGCTGGGGGGCGAAGGTCTCAGTCGAGCGCGGCCGCGGCCATCAGGAACCAGCCCTGCCCGTAAGGCGTGTCCGTCAGCGGGGCCTCGGGGCCGCCCGGCGGGCCGGCGACACGGTTGACCGCGCCCTCCTCGCTGACGACGCGGGAGACGGCCGCGAGCCCGTCTTCGGCGGGTTGGCGGTAGGTCTCCGCATCGAGGATGCCGAGGTCGATGCCGCGGGCGAACGCGTAGGCGAACATGAGCGTCCCCGACGATTCGAGCGGCGTGTGCGGGTCGTCGACGAGGTTGTGCCAGAAACCGCTACCGTCTTGGAGCGGAAGGAGCGCCTCGCAGTGCGACCGGAACAGGTCGAGGAGGTCGTTGCGCTTCGGGTGGTCCTCGGGGAGTCGTTCGAGCACGTCCACCGAGGCGGCGGCGGCCCACCCGTTGCCGCGCGCCCAGAACGCGCCCTGCGGGTAGTGGTTCGGCTGTTCGACCCAGATGTGTCGGAACAGGCCCGTGTGGCCGTCGCGGAGGTGCGCGGCGTGAATCAGAATCTGCTCGACCGCCTCGTCGAAGGCGTCGTCGTCGCCGGCGGCCGCGCCGTAGCGGGCGAGGAAGGGACACATCATGTAGACGGAGTCTATCCACAGCGACTTGATGCCCGCGAGGTCGGGGTCGTGGTGGGGGATACCGCCGTCTTCGGTCCGCTCGAAGGACAGAAGCGACTCGTAGGCGCGCTCGGCCGCGTCGAGGTAGCGGTCCTCGCCCGTCTCGTCGTAGAAATCGAGAACACCGTGCCCGATGGCGGTGCTGTTGTTCGTGTTCATGCACTTCTTGACGGTCAGCTCCCAGCTCGCCTCGTACTCGCGGCCGTGGCTGAACACCTCTATGGGGTAGCTCGGGCCGTAGCTCAACTGCCCGGCGTCGTTCTGTGTCGCCACCGCGGTTTCGACGAGGTGCTTCGCTCGCTCGACCGATTCGGCTCCCCCCTCGGCGAGCAGGCCGTTGATGGCGACGCCGGTAATCCACGACTGACCGTCGATGTCCAGCGACCTGAGGTACGAGGCGGCGCGCTGGACTGGTGTAAGCTCGTCTGCTGGCATGGGTACAGTACCCACACGAAGACGTGCTGGGATGAAAAATGTATCCCATGGCGTCGCGCCACCGCGGGACGGCGGCCGTGCGCGCCGGTCGGTCAGCCAGTTCGGAGCCGAGAGTACTCGTTCGTCGCAGCCGATACGTTCCCCAGGCGGGAACAGATATATACGGCCCGGGGTCGACTACCACACCATGAGCCCCCCACCGAACAACCGCCCCGGCCGGACCATCCGCTCGGTCCAGATAACGTTCAACATCATCGACCTGCTGCAGGAGGAGGCGGGCATCGGCGTGACGCGAATTGCCGACGAGCTCGGCCACTCGAAGAGCACCGTCCACAGCCACCTCCGAACGCTCGAAGAGCGGCGCGTCATCGTGCGCGAGGGCGACGGCTACCGCCTCGGACTGCGCTTTCTCGACGTGGCTTCGCACGTCCGCGACCAGATAGGCAACTTCGACATCGTGCAAAAAGAGGTCGACTCGCTGGCCGACGAGACGGGCGAAATCGTCCAGTTCGGCGTCGAGGAGTACGGGAAGGTGTCGTACCTCCACAAGGCGCAGGGCGAACACGCCGTCGAGACGCTGTCGCGGGTGGGGACCCAACAGCCGATGTACTCCACGTCGCTCGGCAAGACGATTCTCGCGTACCTGCCGCCCGAGCGCATCGAGGAAATCGCGGCGGCGATGGAGTACGAGCCCAAAACGGCGAACACCATCACCGGGCCCGAAGAGCTGTTCGAGGAACTCGAGACCATCCGCGAGCAGGGGTACGGCATCGACGACGAGGAGAACATCAACGGCCTGCGCTGCGTCTCCGCGCCGGTCAAGAACGACGAGGTGATCCTCGGCGCGATTAGCATCACCGGCCCGTCGAGTCGGTTCACCGAGGACCGCCTGCACGGCGAACTCGCGGACTACGTGCAGAGCGCCGCGAACGTCATCGAACTGAACACGAAGTTCTCCTGAGCGCGCGGGGCGACGCGCCGCTCAGTAGTTCTCGTAGATGGTCTTCACCGACGAGAAGAAGTCGAGCCCGGCGTCGCCCTGCTCGCGGTACGTGTTGGTCGAGGAGTCCTTGTAGCCGCCGAAGGGGACGTGGAGTTCGAGGCCGGTCGTCTTCTCGTTGATTTTCGCGACGCCCGCTTCGACCTCGTTGACGAAGCGCTTGCCCTCGCTGAGGTCCTGCGTGACGATGCTGGCCGACAGGCCGTAGTCGACGTCGTTGGCGAGGGCGAGCGCGTCCTCGAACGAGTCGGCCTCGACGACCGCGAGCACGGGGCCGAAAATCTCCTCTTGGGCGATGCGAGCGTCGTTTTCGACGTCGGAAAACACGGTGGGTTCGACGAAGTAGCCGTCGTCGTAGTCGTCGCCGGTGAGCCGGCTGCCGCCGGCTTCGAGCGTCGCGCCCTCCGAGGCACCGATGTCGATGTATTCGAGCGTCGAAGACAGTTCGTTCTCGGAGACGTGCGGACCCATGTCGGGGTCGTCGAGGCCGTCGCCGACGACGAGCGAGTCTGCGTAGTCGGAGACGGCCGCGACGAACTCGTCGTACACGTCCTCGTGGACGATGGCGCGCGAGGTGGCCGTACACGACTGGCCGGTCGTGCCGAACGCGCCGACGCCGACGGTTTCGGCGGCCGCCTCGATGTCCGCGCTGGGCATCACGACGGTCGGGTTCTTGCCGCCCATCTCACACTGGACGCGCTTGAGGTCGACCGCGGCCGTCTCGGCGACCATCGTCCCCACGGCGGTGCTGCCGGTAAAGGAGACGCCGTCGATGCGCTCACTCTCGATGAGCGGGCCGCCGACCTCGCTCCCGGAGCCGGTGATGGTGTTCGCCACGCCGGCCGGGAGTCCCGCGTCGTCGAGACATTCGAGGACGATGGCGACGACGCCCGGCGCTTCGGACGCCGGCTTGAGGACCGCGGTGTTGCCGGCGGCGAGCGCCGGGGCGAGCTTCCAGACCGGGATGGCGATGGGGTAGTTCCACGGCGTGATGAGCGCGACCGTGCCGAGGGGTTCGTGCTTCGTGTAGAGGTCCTTCCCGGGGGCGCTCGCGGACTTGACGGTGCCGCCGAAATCCCGCGCTTTCGCGCCGTAGTAGTGGAAGATGTCGATGGCGCGCTGTACCTCGCCGCCCGCCTCGGAGCGCGTCTTGCCCTCCTCGCGGACGAGCACCTCGGTCGTCTCTTCCTTGCGCGCTTCGAGGTTGTTGCCGGCCTCGCGGAGCACCGCGCCGCGGGACGGACCGGGCGTCGATGCCCACTCGTCCTGTGCGGCGACGGCCGCGTCGAGCGCCGCCTCGACGTCCGCCTCGGTGGACGCCGGGTGGACGCTGACGACTTCGCCGGCCGCCGCGGGGTTCGTCACTTCGAACGTCGCTCCGGAGTGGGAGGCTGTCCATTCGCCGTCGATGAAGTTACCGTAGGTTCTCGACATTCGACCTAGCCATGCACATCCATCACCAAGTAAGCTTCTCATGGCGAGCGCGGATGACCGCCGCGCGCTCGTGACCGTCGCAAGGTGTGAGCGAAGCGAATTCGCGAGGTTCGGATTGGTATCGACGAGTTGCCGCCGCCTCAAAGGAGGAACTGGAGGACGACGAACAAGGTGGCGACCGAGACGGCGGTGGTCGCGAACACGTTCATCGACGCGAGGTCGGCGTCGCCGCCGAGTTCGTTCGCGTAGATGAACGACGAGACGGCGGTCGGCGTCGCGAGCATCGTCACGCCGGCTTGGACCGTCGACCAACTCGACGCGAACGTCGAGAAGACGGCGAAGGCGAGAAGCGGCATCAGGACGACTTTGCTGCCGACGACGGCCCCGACGGTGCGAAAGTCGAACGACTCGGTGGAAATCGTGAGCGACGCGCCGATGGAGAGCAGCGCCACGGGGAGCGCGAGCGAGGAGAGCGCGTCCAGCCCCGTCAGAAGGACGCCGGGGACGCCGAGGCCGAGCCCGGAGAAGGCGAGCCCCAACACGAGCGCCGGAATGACCGGCGTCTTGAGCACGCCGACGAACTCCTCTTTGAACGATACGTCAGCGCCGTTGACGAGCACGAGGACCGTGATAGTGAGCGGGACGTGGGTGAGCGCGCCGATGCCGAGGATGACGGCCGCCTTCGCCGACGCCAGCGAACCGAACGTCGAATCGACGAGCGGGAGCCCGAGGAAGCCGAGGTTCGAGTAGTACGACTGGACGATGGCGACACTGCGAACCGAGTCGGGCGACACCCGCCGGTGGACGACCCAGCCGACGGCGAGCATCGTAAAGAGGACGAGCCAAAAGCCCAACACGAGCGTCGGCTCGATGACTTCGCGAATCGGCTGGTCGTACGTCGAGGTGAACACGAGCGCGGGGAGCGCGAAGGCGAACGCGAAGAACGTGAGTCTGTCGCGGCGGCCGCTATCGAGGAGGCCGAGACGCTTCGCTAGCGCCCCGAGGCAGAGCACCCCGAGCATGTAGCCCAGATTTGCGGCGACGGTCATACACGTCCATCGAACAGGGGGGTTCTTCCGTGTTACGCTCGCGGAGATTTCGTTCGGAAAATTCGATTACGAGAGCGCCTGAGACCGGCGTATTCCGGTTAATCGTCCATGAGAGATTCGAGCTCGCGCGCGAGGCGCTCGCCGATGCGAATCATCGCGTCGTCGCCGGGGTGAACGAGGTCGGTCGTCATCCCGCTGGCGGTCGGCAGGAGGTCGGGACCCTCGACGAGGTGGACGTTATCGTAGCCGCACTCGACGACCACGTCGCGGAGCTGGTCGCGGAACGTCTCGGAGAGCGTCGCTTCCTCGTGGTCACGCTTGTACTCGCGCACGTGCGGGAACAGCGTGATGCAGGCGACGGGTTTGGTCGGGTTCGCCGCGGCGACGGTTTCGACCATGTCCGCGGCCCGCTCGCGGAACTCGTCGGGCGAGAATCGGCCGACCATGTTCACCGACAGCGAGAGCGTCGCCACGTCCCAGTCGTCTCGGGCGGCGATATGCTCGGCTATCGCGGGGTCGCAGTAGGCGGTCCCGCAGGAGCCGAGGTTTATCGGGTCCGCGCCGAGTCTCCGGGCCGTCTGGTTAACGTACGTGAGCATCTCTGCCGACGGGTCCTCGCCCTCGGTAATCGACGTGCCGTACGCGAGATATCGGAGGCTCGGAACCTCGTCGGCGGTCGGCGGCCGCCGCGCGCCCTCGACGCCGTGGTAGTAGATGTGGCCGCCGCGGTGGTCGCCGGGGAAGACGAGTCGGCACACCTCGGGCGCGTAACGCATCTCGCCGGTGGCATCGGGGTCGAGGTCGGAAAGCGACTCCGGGGGAGACAGTTCGACCGTCTTCGGTTCCGGCCCGAGCGTGAACTCCTCGCCCGTCGCCTGAAAGTCCCCCCAGAACGGTCGAACGAGGCTGTCTCGCTCCTCGGAGGAGAGCGTGATTCGAACCGTCTCATCGGGGACGAGTCGAATCTCGGTTCCCGCCGGGTGAGACATCCGCGTCTGCGCGCCGGTGTTCAGGCCGCTCCTGACGGCCTCCGGAACGCGGAGCAGTCGAAGTCCCTCGTGCGGTCTGACCCGCTGGAGCGCCCTGACGTTGTGGAACTGAACGTCGTCGTGCTGGATATCGTCGTGCTGCATACCGTGTGAGTCACGCACACACCACACCTACTTATCGCTACCTCCGACGACCGACACGCGGCGACGGGCGCGCCGGTGCTGGACGGAGACAGACGCCGAAGTGGCATCATCGGTTCCCGAGGCGGGAAAATTACAGTCATACGCTTGTAATATATGGATGAATATAGCGTCGAATTCGCGCGTTCGTCGTGAGTGACGCACAGCCGACCAAAACGTCAACCTCCCTAAACCCAATCCAGAGCCCACAGAGAGGCTTAAATCCGGATATTCGCCACCGGGGAACGCAAAACCCATCCAGAGTGAATAATTGGGCACGATTCGCCTGATGTTCGTTCCCCACCGGCGAACAAAATGGAGTATAACGCTGCCCTCGTGCGGTCAGTCTGGGGATGTAGCCGCTCAACTACCGGAGCTGAAGGTGTGTTATGATTGGTGCGGGCCGGGAGTCCGGTGGGAGACGAGCGGGCCGGTGAGACGTGAAAACGGCTCAACGGCGGAGCGAGGGAACGTCGAGGCGGCGAAAAACGGGGTGGGGTGCTTCCGACGGCTGCCGTCGGGTAGCGTCAGGCAGGTGCGGTGAGCGTGGTCAGTCGATATCGGTGCGGTCGGAGTCGTCGGTGCGCGCTCGGGTCGATGTCGGTGAGTCAGTCGATGACACGGGCGATGCCGTCGTCGAGTTCCTCGTACAGTTCCTCGGCGCGGTGCTCGTCGTCAGCCGACAGCGACCGAATCGGTTCGCGGACCGACCCGCCGTGCAGGCCGGCCAGTTCGAGGCCCTTCTTCACTATCGGGACGCTTATCGCGCCGGGAAGGTCGTTGTCGGTTCCCGTCTCGCCGCGGAGGGCTTGGAAGGGGAGCGTCAGGTCGCGAATCTCGCGGGCGCGTTCCCAGTTCTCCTCGGTGAGCGCCTCGAACAGCGCGAGGCCGATCTCCGGGCGGAAATTGCTGACTCCCGCCGAGAACCCCTCGATGCCCTCGTTCCAAAACGAGACGGCGTAGGGTTCCGCGAGGCCGTCCACCCAGACCACGTCGTCGTCCGCGACGGCGACGGCGGAACCGAGTTTGACCGGGTCCTCGATGGCGTACTTGACGCCGACGACGCCCTCGATGCGCGAGAGGTCGCGGAGGAAGGAGACCGAGGGGTCGAAGCCGCGGACGTAGGGAACGAGCGGCGTGTCGGTCGCGGCGTCGAGTTTCTCGTAGTAGCGGATGAGTCCCCGTTCGTGGACGTAGGTGTGGTCCGGCGGCATGACCATCATGGCGTCCACGCCGACGCGGTCGTAGGCGTCTATCAGGTCGGTCGCGGCCTTCGTCGACCCGCCGACGCCGGCGAGGACGCAGGCGCTGTCGGGGAGCGCGTCGACCGCCGTCTCCGTCACGTCGACGCGCTCCTGTTGGGAGAGCGAGTGATATTCGCTGATGTTCGCGGCCGCGAGGAACGACGAGATACCGTCGCCGGAAAGCGACTTCGCGTTCGCTTCGAGTTTTTCGTGTTGAATCTCCAGGTCGTCGTCGAACGGCGTGAGCAAGCCGACGGCGACGCCACGGAGACGACTGCGTACACGGTCGTCTGCGAGTGGCATGGTACAGTCAATCTGAGTCAACCGTGATAAACCCATCGTCAACGCCTGAATCCGCCGTTCGCGCGTGAGAGCGCCCGCGAGTCGTCCATCTGGTGCGCGACAGTCAGGCTTCGTGACCCGAACGGGCGGGCCGAAGCGGTACCCGAAGCGAAGTCGGACTTCGCGGTCACCCATCAATTTATTACGATTTGGTCAGAGTGGATTCGTATGGACGTCTTGATGACCGGCGTCTATGGCCGGTGCGGCACCGCAGTCATAGACCACCTGCACGACGACGACGCCTACGACTTCACGTACTTCAACCGCTCCGACCGCCCCGACGACCACCCCTACGGCGGCTACGACACCGTCGTCGGCGACGTGTCCGACTACGACGCCCTCGACGAGGCCGCGGTGGGGCAGGACGCGATGGTCCACATGGCGGCGTACCCCTACACCGACGGGACGTGGGAGGACATCTTCGAGCCCAACATCATCGGGATGTACAACGCCCTCGAAGTCGCCCGCGAGAACGAAATCGAGTCGTTCGTCTTCCTCTCGACCAACCACGTCATGGGCGGCTACGAGGACGAGTTCGCCCCCGAGATATACGAGCCGGGCCACGGACTCGTCATCGGCCACGAGGACCCCGTCCGCCCCGACTCGTTTTACGGCGCGTCGAAGGCCTACGGCGAGGACATGGGTCGGTACTACGTCGAGAACTACGAATACCCCAAGCAGTTCTACGCCCTCCGGGTGTGCAGCGTCCGGATGCCCGAGTACGACCACCCCTACGGCGACGCCGAGGCCGCCGTCGAGAACGGCGAGTTCGAACGCGGGAGCGCCGAGTACGAAGAGACCGTCGGGCGTATGAAGGCGATGTGGCAGTCCCGCCGCGACTTCGCCCACGAAATCGACTGCTGTCTGCAAGACGACAACGTCGAATTCGGTATCTTCAGCGGCGTGAGCGACAACCAGCGCCGGTGGTACGACCTCGAACACGCCCGCTCGCAGATCGGCTACCACCCGCAGGACGACGGCGAGGAGTGGGACAGCCCGCCGGAATAGTCGCAAGCGACCGCTGACTGGCGACTGTTGACCGACGACGTGGTCGACGAATCGAAAAAACGAGGACGACGGGTCAGACAGCCACGACGACGCTCACTCGGTGTGCAGCGTCACGTAGCCGTCGAAGTTGAGAATCACGAACTGCGCGAGGTCACCGAACAGCGCCTTTCCGGTCGGCGACCGCTTCCGGCCGAGGATGAACACGTGGTCTGCACCCTCCTCGTCGGCAACGTCGATGACCGTCTCGGCGCGCTCTTTCTCGGCCGCGATTCGCGGGACGATTTCGTAGGACACCTCGTCGTCGGTCGCGAAGACCTTCCGGGCGACTTCCTCGGCGTCGTTCATCGCGCCCTTGAACGCGTCCTGTTCGGTGTACGACGTGTGCTCGACATCGCCGATGGTGTCGAGGACCTCCTGGGTCTCCTCGAACTCGTCTTCGGTGAGCGTGACGAGGAGGACGAGGTCGGCGTCCGCGCCGAGCGCGTGTTCTCTGGCCTCCCGGAGGAGGTCCGCGTGCGAGTCGGTGTTCTCGATGAGTACTAATCCTCTGTCCATGCACCCTCATTCCGTCTCGCCTTATCTAAGTCTACCGGGGAAAGGGACGGCGAGGGTGAGGCAGGCCGGGGCAGTATACTGAAATACGCCGCGGTACTCTACGCAGACATGCCCGAAACGAGTCTCGCCGACATCCTCCGCGATTACGAGACCCGAATGAAGCTCGTCCTCGTCATCTCGCTGGCCTCTATCGCCCTGCTGCTCCTCTCGCTGCCGTCTATCGAGCCGGGGACGACGACCCACGCGCTCGTCTATCTCCAACTGACGACGTTCGGCGGATTAGCGGTCGTGATGCTCGGACTGTTGCTGTGGACGGCGAGGAGCGCGTGAGATAGAGCGAAAATCAGCGCGAACGAGCGGGGAACTGTTATTTTCTCTATCATGGTTGGGATGGGCAAATCCAGTATCTATATTAACGGGGAGTATCATGATAGATGATACCGCATGGCTGGAAAGCGTTCAACCAACTGGAGTAGACGAGACCTTATCAAGTACGGGGCGGTGGCTGGCACGGCTGGACTGGCCGGCTGCTTCGATAGTTCGGGACAGACGACCGAAGACGGCGGCACCGGAGACGGGACGGACGGCGGCACGAGCACCGAGGGCGGCGCGAGCCTCGCTGACGACACCCTCGACTACCCCGCGGGCCGACCCGCGACGGACGTGCAGTTCAACCGCTACAGCCTCGGCAACTACGCGCACACCCTGCAGGACCAGCTGTTCGAGGAAGTCGCGCGCGGCTACGCCGACGGGTCGGTCCGACCCGACCTGCTCGAGGACATGACCGTCGACGGGCGGACGCTCACGCTGACGTTCCCCGAGGGGTTCAAGTGGTGGAACGGCGACGACCTGACGGCCGAAGACTACTACATCGGCCTCGAAATCGACCGCCTGCAATCGCCCGAGCAGTCGCCCATCGAGAGCAACACGCTGGTCGACGACTACACCATCGAGCGGACGTTCAAGACGGCCGTCTCGCCCAACCTGATGAAGGCGAACGTCGCCGAGACGTTCGTCAACACCCCGCGGTCGATTTACCGCGAATACCTCACCCGCTACGAGGAAGCATCGAATGAGAGCGAGCGCGAGAGCGTGACGAGCGACCTCCTCGACATGAGCATCACGACCCAACAGCTCATCGACGAGGGGCTCGGCAACGCGCTGTACCGCGTCACCGGCTTCAACTCCTCGGAGACCATCCTCGAGAAGTTCGAAGACCACCCGTACGCGAGCCGGACGGACATCCCGAAGGTGCGCATCATCCCCGAGACGACCGCCGACGTGGAGTCGCTGTCGGTGAACGACCAGCTCGACATGAACCCCGACGTGCTCATGTCGGAGTCCCAGCAGTCCCGGTACCCGGACAACATCGAGAACGTCTACCGACTCAACTGGTTCCGCACGCAGAAGTTCACGTTCAACTTCAAAAACGAGCACATCGCGCGACTCCCGGTCCGGCGCGCCATCGTCAACGCGGTGGACTTCGAGTCGATGGTCGCCGCGATGCGGCAGGCCGGAACCGTGGGCGCACCCGCCGAGAACCAGACGGCGCTGCGCTCGACGATTCACGAGGAGTACCTCGGCGAGGACTTCGTCGACCAGCTCATCGACTACCCGGTCGGCAAGGACCTCGACGCGGCGACCCAACTGCTCGAAGACGCCGGCTACACCAAGGAAAACGGGACGTGGGTCGACCCGGACGGCGAGTCGTTCACCTTCACGGTCCTGACCCAGAACAACAACACCCAGGTGCAGGCGACGAAGGTCTTCAACGACCAGCTCAACGCGTTCGGCATCCAGACCGAAATCAGCACGGTCAGCTCGACCGACTACTACCAGCGCCTCCAAACGTACGAGGCGGACATCTTCTGGATATGGCACGTCGCGAAGGCGCTGTGGCATCCGACGGCGTACTTCTCGAACAACTTCTACGGCATCGAGGTCGGTGACCCCTCCAGTGGGAACGAGACCGGCCCGACGGGCAAGCCCTTTACGACGACCATCCCGAGCGAGGTCGGCGCGACCGAAATCTCCGGCAGCGGCAAAGAGATTCAGCCCGCACAGCTGATGAACGACCTGCCGAACTCCGAGTCCGCAGAGCAGGTCAGAGAGCGGACCCGCGACCTCGTCCAGTGGTTCAACTACGCGCTTCCCGACTTCGTCTTCGTCGAGGAAGACTCCGGCTACTGGGGCGACACGCAGGACTTCTCCATGCCGACGGGCGACGACTACGAACTCAACACGAACCGACCGGGCGAGTTCTCCTTCAAAAACGGATGGATTAGCTCCAACTCGCAGTGAGGTGAGACGGCACCCTCGACGGGCTTAACCACCACAATTAAGCTCTCTCACGCTAGAAGCCAAACTATTAATAATGACACCAAAGTATTTGTTGAAGCGTCTCGGGCAAGCGATACTGACGTTTTTCGTCACGATGACGGTCTCGTTTCTGCTGTACCAGGCCATGCCCGGTGGCCCGACGGAAGCGATGCGGAGCGTGATCCTCTCGCAGAGCGGCGGGAGCGTCGATATCGACCGACTGAACAGGATGATACAGCTCTACACGAACGTGAACCCGGACCAGCCGATGCACGTACAGTATTTCAACTACGCGTCTGACGTGATTCTCCGGCAGGACCTCGGCACCTCGTTCTTCAAAAACGAGGAGGTCACGACGCTCATCATGCAGCGCATCCCGTGGTCGATGTTCATCAGCGTCTACGCGCTCGCGCTGGGCTACTCGCTGAGCATCTTCCTCGGCGTGATGACGGCCTACCGGGAGAAGTCGCGGTTCGACTCCACGGTGTCATCGCTCATCATCGGACTCAACTCGATTCCGTACTACATCGTCGGCGTCGTGCTCATCTACTTCCTCGCCATCCAGAACAACTACTTCCCGACCGGCGGCCGAATCGGCTCGGGCATCGCCGCGGGGTACAATCCGGAGTTCATGCTCAGTCTCGTGCAACACGCGGCGCTCCCGGCGATTTCGATGGGCGCGCTCGCGACCTCCGGCGCGCTCGCCATGCGCGGGAACGCGGTTCGCGTCCTCGGCGAGGACTACATCCGCGTGGCGCAGCTCCGCGGACTCCGCGAAACTCGCATCGCCACGCAGTACCTCGGGCACAACTCCATCCTCCCGATGTACACGCAGTTCATGATCGGCATCGCCGGCGTCTTCAGCAGCGCCGTCATCGTCGAGGAGGTGTTCGCGTACCCGGGCATGGGCCTCCTGATGTTCGAGGCGGTCAAGACGCAGGACTACCCGCTTTTGATGGGCACGCTCCTCGTGTTCACGGCGATTTCGCTGACCGCTATCTTCATCGCGGACCTCACGTACACGCTCATCGACCCGCGCATCTCGGTGGGTGAGGAGTAACCATGAGCGAAGCACACTCCGACACGTTCGACCTGAAGGACCTCTACGAGGAGGACATCGACCCGGACCCCGAATCGGGGGCCGACCGCGCAAAGCGATTCCTCGAGATGAACGTCATCGCCCCCGCGCGCATCGCGGCCGACGACTGGCGCGCGCTCGTCGGCGGCGCGATTCTCGCCTTTTTCCTCCTCATGGGCACCGTCGGCGTCTGGCTCGTCGAGCGACCGACGAGCGGTGACGCCCCCGTCCTCGCCGCGCCGTTCGAATCGCTCGCGTACCCGCTCGGTACCGACGTGTTCGGCCAGCCGATTCACGCCCAGCTCATCCACGCGACGCCGGGCATGTTCAAGATGATATTCGCGGGCGCGGTCGTGAGCGTCGGCTTCGCCGCCCTCGTGGGCGTCGTCGCCGGCTTCGAACACGGCACGCGCATCGACTCGTTCCTGATGACCGTCACCGACGTGGTCATCACGATTCCGGGGCTGCCGCTCATCATCGTCATCACGGCCATCTTCCAGCCAGAAAACCCCTACATCGTCGGGGTGTTCCTCGGCATCGACAACTGGCCGGGCCTGGCGCGGACCGTCCGCTCGCAGGTGCTGAGCATCCGCGAGGAGTCCTACGTCGAGGCGTCCGAAATCATGGGCATCCCGCTGTCGTCGATTCTCCGGCGGGACATCCTCTCGCAGCTCATGCCGTACGTGATGATAAACGGAGCGCTCACCTCGCGGCGCATCATCTTCGAGTCCGTGGGGCTGTACTTCCTCGGCATCCTGCCGTTCACCACGTTCAACTGGGGCGTGATGATGAACCTCGCGTACGAGGGCAACGCGCTCACCCGCCCGGACATGCTCCCGTGGATGGTCGCGCCCATGGTCTGTATCTTCCTGCTGTCGTTCGGGCTCGTCCTCCTGTCGCAGGGGCTCGACAGCCTGTTCAACGTCCGCCTCCGGGCGCGCCACGCGAACACCTCGAAGAAAGGCACCTCGAAGAACAACCAATCGCAGGCGACCGGCGGGGACTGACCCCGTGCCAACACCTATAACCAGACGATGACTACCAACCAAGCAATGCGAACGTCGAATCAGAACGACTCGGACCCCGACCAAGACGTCGTGTTCGAAGTCCGCGACCTGGAGGTCACCTTCGGGACCAACCGAGGCGAATCGAGAGTCGTCCGCAACGTCGACTTCGACATCTACCGCAACGAGACGCTCGGCATGGTCGGCGAAAGCGGCAGCGGCAAGTCGATGACGTCGTCCGCGTTGATGAACGCGGTCGTCAGCCCGGGCGAGACCTCCGGCGAGGTCACCTACTACCCGCCCGACGGCGGCGAGCCGATTTCCGTGCTCGACCTCGACGAGGAAGCGCTGCGGAAGTTCCGCTGGGGCGAAGTCGCCATGGTGTTCCAGGGCGCGATGAGCTCGTTCAACCCCGTCAAGAAGGTCCGCGGCCACTTCCGGGAGACCCTCGAAGACCACAACCGCGACGTGGAAGCGGGGCTCGAACGCGCCCACCAGATTCTGGGCGACCTCTACTTAGACCCCGACCGCGTCCTCGACTCGTACCCCTACGAGCTCTCGGGCGGGATGAAACAGCGCGCGCTCGTCGCGCTCGCGCTCATCCTCGAACCGGAGGTGCTCGTGATGGACGAGCCGACCGCCGCGCTCGACCTCCTGATGCAGCGCTCTATCGTCTCGCTGCTCAAGGAGCTCAAAGCGGAGTACGACCTGACGATTATCTTCATCACCCACGACCTGCCGCTTCTCACCAAGCTCGCGGACCGGCTCGTCGTGATGTACGCGTTCGACATCGTCGAAATCGGCTCGACCGAGGAGATTCTCTACGACGCGGCGCACCCCTACACGCGGTCGCTCCTCAACGCGACGCCGGACCTGAACGCGCCCATCGAGGAGATGCAGTCCATCTCGGGGTCGAAGCCCGACCCGGTGACCAACATCCCGGGCTGTTCGTACCGGCCGCGGTGTCCGATGGCCGACGAGTCTTGCGCGGAGGCGGAGCCACCGATGGCAGACCGCGGCGGCGGCCACCGAACCGCGTGTTTCTACCACGACGACGTGTCCGACGAGATTCCGATTCCCGCGATGGAAGCGGCCGAAGAGGGCGGTGAAGCCGAATGAGCGTCGATAACTCCATCCTCTCGGTAGACGACGTATCAGTCCACTTCACGGACAGCAGCGGCTTCCTCGGCTTGTTCGGCGAGCGACAGACGGTCCGCGCCGTCGACGGCATCTCGCTCGACATCGGGGAAAACGACGTGGTCACGCTCATCGGCGAGTCCGGCTGCGGCAAGTCGACGCTCGGGAAGACCATCATCGGCGCGCAGGAGCCGACCCACGGCTCGATTACCTTCCGCGGACAGGATATCTGGGAGGCGAAAAACAGCCGCGACCCGGACATCCCGTTCTCGGAGATTCGGCGGTCGCTCCAGATTATCCACCAGGACCCCGGCAGCGCGCTGAATCCGAACCAGCGCATCCTCACCTCGCTGATGCTCCCCCTGAAGAAGTGGAACCCGAACCTCGGTGAGGAAGAGCGCAGAAAGCGCGTCTACGCGCTCCTCGAACGCGTCGGGCTCACGCCCGCCGAGGACTTCGTCGAGCGGTTCCCCCACCAGCTCTCGGGCGGCGAGAAACAGCGCGTCGTGTTGGTTCGGTCGCTGCTTTTGAACCCGGACGTCATCCTCGCCGACGAGGCCATCAGCGCCCTCGACGTGAGCCTTCGGGTGGAGATGATGGACCTGATGCTCGAACTGCAAGACCTGTTCAACACCTCCTACGTCTTCATCAGCCACGACCTCTCGAACGCCCGGTACATCGCCGAGAAATCCGGCGGCCGCATCGCCGTGATGTACCTCGGCCGCATCGTCGAAGTCGGGCCGATAGAGCAGGTCATCGGTGACCCTCAGCACCCCTACACGCAGGCGCTGAAGTGGGCGACCCCGAACCTCTACGAAGGAGACGAGGACGACGACCTCCCGATTCGGAAAATCGACATCCCCGACCCGACGAACCGGCCCAGCGGCTGTCACTTCCACCCGCGCTGTCCGAAGGCGCGCGAGGTCTGCGAGACGAACGACCCCGGCGCGTTCGAAGACGAGACCGGCCACGCCGCGCGGTGTTTCCGCGCCGACGAAGACCACGAGTACTGGGACAGTCCGAGCATCGTCGACGACTGAACCGGGGTCGCGGACGCCGTGCGCGGCCAACCACCGACCATCGGCCACCGACCACCGACCGCTGACCGTCAGCCGCTTTCCAGCACCACGTTTTCGCCCCCAAGAGCCGTCTGAGCCGGCCGAACGACGCCCGAACGAACAGTATCTATTTGTGTGCGGAGAGCGACCGTGTGAGTACGTATGTCAGTCAACGCATCGCGCGTGCCTTCGCTCCGGAAGGCCGCGTCGTCGAACCGGAGTTTCATCATGACCGTGCTCGCCGGCGTCTTCATGATTGTCCTCGCGCGGTTCGTCCTCGACGGGACGCTCGCGGGGATGTTCGGCGTCTGGGGCATCTCTCTCATCGGCGTCGGCGTCGGCGGCTACCTGTTGCTCCGGCTCTGGGGCGCGTACAATTGACCCCCGAGGCTCGGCCACCGACCGGAACGGCGAACTGAATCACCACTCGGAAAAACGGGGATAGCGTTTCGCGAGCGACCGCCGTCG
Organism: Haloferax sp. ATCC BAA-644; assembly: GCF_000336975.1. Taxonomy (NCBI): domain Archaea; kingdom Methanobacteriati; phylum Methanobacteriota; class Halobacteria; order Halobacteriales; family Haloferacaceae; genus Haloferax; species Haloferax sp. ATCC BAA-644. Next base: position 106,844 of record NZ_AOLF01000003.1, on the reverse strand, counting down.
CGTCGTCGTTCTCTCTCGTCGCGTCCGAACTCGTTCCGTCCCGCCTGCCGAGGCAGTTACGCGACGCGGTTGGCGTCGATGTAGTCCCAGTCGAACGCGTAGCCGAGGCCGGGCGTCTGCGGCAGTTCGACCACGCCGTTGTCGTCGATTTCGTCCGGCGGGTGTTCGAGACCGGGGAAGTACGTCTCGTAGTCGTGCTTCGGGTGCAGGAGGCCGCGCTCGTAGTACCGGCCGGGGAACGCCATCGTCCCGAGCAGTTGGAGGTTCGGCGCGTCGCGGCCGTGAATCTCGCACTCGATGTTGAACGACTCGCAGAGGCCGACCGCCTTCAGCGCCGGCGTGATTCCGCCCACGTCGTAGACGCCGACGCGGATGATATCTGCGATGTCCCGCTTAATCCACTCGGCGCGGGTGTGCATCCGGCCCTCGGCCGTCTCGGGGCCGACGACGGCGATATCGAGTTCGTTCGAGAGCCATTCGTAGGAAGACATCGAGTGTTCGTCCATCGGCTCTTCTATCCAGCGGAAGTCGAGGTCTTCGAGCGCCGTCCCGATTTTCTTGGCCTCGCTCCGGCTGTAAAAGTGATGGGCGTCGAGCATGAGGTCGATGTCGTCGCCGACGCGCTCGCGGACCGCCCGGCAGGCGGCGATGTCCTGGTCCGGGTCGTCACCGAACGGCGGCATCCACGTGTGGAGTTTGACGGCCTGATACCCCTCCGCGACGAGTTCCTCGGCGAAGTCGGCGTACGCCTCGGGCGAGCCGAGTCCGTCGGGGTCGTCGTCACCGACCATCGTACTGCCGTACGCCGGGACCGAATCGCGGGCCGCGCCGATGAGTTGGTAGACCGGGAGGCCGGCGTCCTTGCCGGCGATGTCCCAGAGCGCGCAGTCGATGGGCGCGACGCGCTTGTCGGTGAGCGTCCCCTTGTTCAGTCGCTCGGCCCGGCAGAGCAGTTGCCAGAGCTGCTCGCGGTACAGCGGGTTCTCGCCGACGAGGTGTTGCTTGGCGAACTCGTTGGCCGCCTCGTGGCCGCCGCGGCAGTAGCCGTCGGGGCCGCCGTCGACGACGACGTGGGTGATGGTCCGCGTCGACTCCCTCGGCTCGCCGGGGTGGCCGTGACCCTTCTCGTCGGGGTCGATGTGGGACGCACAGCTGAACCGGATGGTACGGATGTCGCTGATCTCCATTCGTGGTAGTCGGTTACGCGGAACGCTCATAAAACTACGGCGGGACCGGCGATTTCGGGGACCGGACGGCGAGGAGTGCGAGGGAGAGAACCCAGGGAGAACGCGGGAGAAAACCCGGCGGCGCCGGTCGGTCAGTCCAGCACGTCGGCCGGCTCCTCGGGGTACGGCTCGCGGACGAGTCTGCCCATGTCGATTTCCTGGTACGGCGCGCGCCGGAGCGTCCCGTTCTCGACGAACTCGTCCGCGCCCGCGTCGGCCAGCTTCGCCGCCAGCGCGTCGCGGAGTTCGGAGACGACCGCGGGGTGCTCGGCGGCGCAGTCGTCGCGTTCGTTCGGGTCGGCCGCGAGGTCGAACAGCTGTTCGCGGCCGCCGTTGCGCATGAACACGTACTTCCAGCGGCCCTCGCGGACCATCCCGGTGAAGTTCGGCGGGAGCCGCGGCGTCCGGTGGTAGCCGAACAGTCGCTCGCGGGGCTCTGCGTCGCCCCGAATCGTCCCGAGCACGTCGACGCCGTCGCGGAGTTCCTGGTCGCCCGCGGCGGTCGTGGCGATGCCGAACAGGTCGGTGAGCGCCACGAGGTCGTCGCGGCGCTCGCCGGCCGGCAGTTCCGCGGGCCAACTCACGAGAAACGGGACGCGACACGACGACTCGAAGAACGAGGACTTCTCCCAGCCGCGGTGGTCACCGAGGAGTTCGCCGTGGTCCGAGAAGAAGCAGACGAGCGTGTTGTCGGCGTCGTCGCGGGCCTCGACCGCGTCGAGCAGGCGACCGATGCGGCGGTCGACCTCCGAAATCATGCCGTAGTAGTACGCCTTGATGACCCGGACGGTGGTGTCGTCGATGCCGCCCTCGCGGGTCGTCCAGAAGTGGTGGTTCTGGGCGGGTATCTTCTCGTCCATGTGGTCGGTTTCGCGGTCGCCTTTCACCGGGTTTCCGAGCCGTTCGGGGTCGTACATCCGGTCGAAGGGCGGCGACGGCGCGAACGGCGGGTGCGGCGGTTCGTACGAGACGAGGCCGAAAAACGGCTCGTCGGTGTCGCGGCCGACGAGGTCGACCGCGCGGTCGGTCATCCACGCCTCGTAGTTGTCGTCCGGCGGGAGTCGGTTCTGTTGGGGGAGGTGGACCATCGCTCCCTGCCGGGCGGTCGTCTTGACCTCGTGGCCGGTCTCCTCGCGGAACGCCTCGAAGCTCAGGTGGTGGTCGTAGCCGAGGTCGATGTCGCACGGGTGGGCGTGGTACTTCCCGACGAGGAACGTCCGGTAGCCCCGCTCGCGCATACTCCGGGCGAGGAAGGGGCCGCACCGCTGTTCGAGGTGGCGCGCGTCGCGCTTTTCGTTCCCGAGATAGCCCGTCGAGACGGCCTCACAGCCGGTTCGGATGGTGTGTCGCGCCGGGATGCAGATTGGGTCCGGCGAGTAGGCGTTGGTGAAGGAGACGCCGCGGTCGACGAGTCGGTCGATGTTCGGGGTGTGGATTCGGCTGTTTCCGAGCGCCCGAATCGTGTCCGACCGCTGCTGGTCAGTCATCACGAACAGGACGTTTGGGCGAGCATCACTCACGGCCGAACTCCGACCACCAGTAGTATAAAGATAGGCCACCGCGAGGGTACGCGTACATGCCACCCGCAGCGAGTGCCTTCGACGTGACAGCCTACGCCGACGAGACGGCCGACCTCCGGACCGAGGCGTTCCAGACGGCCATCGACGACTGCTCTGCGTCCGGCGGCGGGACCGTCACCGTCCCCAGCGGGACGTACACCGTCGGAACCGTCCATCTCCGAAGCGACGTGACGCTCTATCTAGAAGCCGGCGCGGTCGTCAGCCCCGCGAAAGACGAGGCCGAGTACACGGACAAGTTCGTCGGCCCCGACAACGAGCGCATCTTCTTCCTCGCCGAGGGCGTGGAGAACGTCACCATCGCCGGTGAGGGCGAGTTCGACGGCCTCGGAACCGAGTTCATGCGGATGGACACGCCCATTCAGGGCCACTCCAACGAGAGCGCGTCGCACCCGCTCATCTCGAACGGCCCCCACGAGGCGAGACAGGGCGACGCCTACCTCTCGCGGACGAAGGGAACGGACGGCTGGCCCGTCGCCAAACCCGACTTCCGCCCCGGCCCGATGTTCCGGTTCAACAACTGCACGAACGTCCGCATCCGCGACGTGACCATCCGCGACATGCCCGCGTGGACGCTGTCGTTCCACGGGACCGAGGAGGTCGATATCCGCGGCGTCGACATCCTCAACCACCTGCTCATCCCGAACTGCGACGGCATCGCGCTCGGTGACACGAAGAACGTCCACATCTCCGACTGCACCATCCAGTCGTGCGACGACAGCATCACCTTCGGCGCGCGACCCGACGAGCCGACGACCTGCGAGGGCATCGTCGTGACGAACTGCACGCTCCGGTCGAGCGCCTGCGCCATCAAGTTCGGCTCGGGCACCGACGACACGATTCGCGACTGCCTGTTTCAGAACATCGTCGTGCAGGAGTCGAACCGCGGCCTCGGCATCCAGCACCGCGATTCGGGCGTCGTCGAGAACGTGCTTTTCACCGACATCGTCGTCAACTCCAACATGCTCCCCGGCCCGTGGTGGGGTAAGGGCGAGCCCATCTACGTCACGTCGGTCCCCCGAGACGGCGACACCGACCTCGGCGGGATTCGGAACGTGCGCTTTTCGAACATCGTCGCGCGCAGCGAGAACGGGGCGCTCGTCTACGGCTCTGAGGACTCGGACATCGAGACCATCGAGTTCGACAACGTCCGCATCGAACTCACCGGCAGCGAGCACGCCGACGAGGTGGGCGGCAACTTCGACCTCCAGCCGAGTTCGGTCGTCACGCCCATCTTCGCCAACGACATCGCCGGCGTCCACGTCGAGAACGCCCGCGACGTGACGATGCGCGACGTGACCGTCGAGTGGGACGACAGCGACGACCTGCCCGACTACTACCGGAGCGGGCTGGCCTGCGAGGACGTGGACGGCCTGCTGGTCGACGGCTTCGTCGGCCGACAGGCCCACCGCGGCGACGACGCGGACGACGCAGACGACGCGGCGGCGATTTCGCTCTCCGACACGACGGACATCACGGTTCGGAACTCGCGGGCGACCGAGGGGACGGGAACGTTCCTCTCGCTTTCGAACACGGACGGCGAACGCCTGTTCGTGAACAACGACCTCATCGACGCCGCCGACGCCGGCGACGTGGCGTCGTTCGAGCGGTCGGGGAACGCCCTCCCGCGGTAACCCGTACGTTCAAGCCGACGCGACCACGACAGGGGGAACGCGAACACGCGCAGTCGGGTCCGCGGCGTTCGATTCGGTTCGAATAGCCGCATCGCCGTCTGTGGCCGTTCCAGCGGCGGTTCTCCCCGTGAGCGGTGGGTTTTTGCTCCGAGCCGCCGACGGTCGAGTCGATGGTACAAGAGCTGACGCTAGCCGAAGCCAAGACGATTCTCGACGCGATGGAGGAGAAAGCCGAGGAACTCGGCGTGCCGCTGAACCTCGCGGTGACGAACAGCGAGGGGAACCTCCTCGGCTTCCGCCGGATGGACGGCGCGAAGCTCGTCGCGAGCAACATCGCACAGAACAAGGCCTACACCGCGGCCGCGGTGAAGAAGCCCACCCACGAACTGAAGGAGGGAGCCGAACCCGGCGGCGACGTGTACGGCCTCCACACCACCGATAACGGTCGCGTCGTCGTCTTCGGCGGCGGGTTCCCGGTCGAACACGACGGCGTCGTCGTCGGCGCGGTCGGCGCGAGCGGCGGCGCGGTGTCCGAGGACATGGAAGCGTCCCAAGCGGGCCTCGACGCGTTCGAACCGCTCCGCTGAGACGCCCGCGTCGGAGTCGCCGCGGTCGGGGTCGATGCCGACGATACCCACCCCGGCGTATCTGTCCTCACGGTCCCTTTTTCGTCAGAACCGCACGAATTCGGAGCGGTCGGTCTCCGCCGCGTAGAGACTGCCGGTCATGTCCGCGACGTAGAGCGTCGAGCCGTCCGGCCCGCCGAGCGTGCAGTTGGTCGGGCGGTTCTCGGGGAACGGGTGGCGTTCGAGCACCTCGCCCGACGGGGAGAAGACGTAAATCGACGGCCCCGGTCCGCCTTTTTCCCACCCCGCGCAGGCGACGATGTCGCCCGACTCCGTGAGCGTCATGCCGTCGATACCGCGATGGTTACCGAAGTCGTGCAGTATCTCGCGGGGGCCCAGCGACCCGTCGTCGCGAATCGGATAGGCCCGCAGGTCGGTCTCTTGGTCCGGGCCGTAGGTGCATTCTGCGACGTACAGTCGCGACTCGTCCGGCGAGAGGAGGATGCCGTTCGGTCGGTCCATCTCGTCTGTGAGGTGGACGAGCTGCCAGCCGTCGCTCGCGTCCGCGTCGGTCCGCTCGGCGCGGAAGACGGAGGTGTGACCGAGCAGCCCCCGGTCTTTGTCGTCGGGGTCGGTGAACCAGATATCCCCGTCGCGGTCGATTTCGAGGTCGTTCGGCCCGTTGAGCGGCGTCCCCTCGAACTCGTCGACGACGACCGACGCGGAGTCACCCGGAGTCAACGCGGCGATGCGGTGGCCCTCGGCCTCGCAGGCGTACAGTTCGCCGTCGCGTCCCTCGTGGAGGCCGACCGCGCCGGCGGTCGAGTCGATGTAGACGCTCGTCTCTCCCGTCTCCGGGTCGTATTCGAGGACCCGATGCTCCGTTATCTCCGTGAATCGAACCGCGTCGCCGGTCCAAATCGGGCCCTCGGTGGCCCGAAACGGACCCGCGACCCGCTCGAACTCCCATGCCATCGAGTGGTCGTTCTCCCCGCGGGGACTTAAGTGTCGTCCGAGTCACTCCACGCGCCGATTTGTCAACTCAATTTCCGATTTCAGAATCATTTCTGGGAGCGAGAACGGGGCGAACGAGTCGGGTGCAACCAAGCAGGAGAGACGGGTCGGAACAGCGTCTTGTGTGAGAATACAAATAGTAAGTGAACATATATTTTTCTCAAAATATAGTATTTCAGTACAGAAGAGCAATCAGTTATCGAGCCGCAATTACTGACAGACACTCATTAGTAAGGGTATAAATTTTATATTATAGCCATAAATAGGCGTTTTAGAACCCAATTCATGAACTTATGTTTGTTTCTCACGAAACTCCGTATAAATTTATCAGATTTTAAAACATCATTGTTCTCTTATAATAGTCCATCTCGAACGACCGAGAACCGTATAGTCGGGAACGGACTCTCGTCGCAGTAGCGGGGGGAGCCCGGGTGCGAGCGGCTCACGAGCGCCAGCGGGCGGAAAACAACTCTTCCAGTCGTCCACGACAGCCGGCGACGTTCTGCGGAAGGTCGTGCAGTCCGTCGATTACGGAGACACGACCAGACGTGTGGCAGACGACAGACAGCCACATTGTTCCATATTGTTCACTGAGTATTCCGTTTTGAACCGAGAATATTGTTTTAGGTTACTATACGGTATCTTTATGTTCCATTGCACCTCTGTGAGAATGAGTAACGTATGTCGAGAAAAGACATCACACAGATGCGGTCGCAGGTGGGTTCGGCGTCGGAGTCGGTCCGCGCTCGGTTCGGAGACGCGGCGAGTCGGCGGAACTTCCTCAAGGCGCTCGGGACGGCCGGAATCGCCGGTCTCGCGGGCTGTTCCGGCGGCGGCGAGAGCTACGACGGCCAAGAACAGACCACGGCCTCGGGCGGCGACGACGAGGAGACAGAGACGGAGTCGTCGTCCGGGGACGACTCGGGCAGTTCGACGCTCCGCATGAGCGCGACCCAGCGCTTCGGAACCGTCGACCCCGCGAAGGGGACCGACTACACGCAGGTGCTCGCGTTGGTCAACCTCTACGACCCGCTCGTGTTCCCCGATACGGAGGGGAATTTGCAGGGGCACCTCGCGGAGGACTGGACCGTCTCGGACGACAACCGGACCTACACGTTCACGCTCCGCGAAAACGCGACGTTCCACAGCGGCAACCCCGTTACGGCGGAGGACGTGCAGTTCTCGGCCGAGCGCTTCCTCGATATCAACCAGGGCTACTCGTCGCTGCTCGGGAACGTGCTCTCGAAGGAGAACGTGACCGTCGAGGACGAGCGGACGGTGTCGTTCACGCTCGACCGCGTCCACTCGCCGTTCCTCGCGACGCTCGTGCTCCTGTTCGTCGTGGACAAACAGCGGGTCCTCGACAACGCCGCAGACGGCGACTTCGGTGACCGCGGCGACTACGGCCAGTCGTTCCTCAACGACAACGACGCCGGGTCCGGCCCGTACGAACTCGCCGGCTTCGAGCGGCAGGCGCAGATTTCGTTCAGCCGCTACGCCGACTACTGGGGGTCGTTCAAAGACGGCGCGTACGACAACGTCACCGTCCAAATCATCACCAACGACCCGACCGTCCGCTCGTTGATGAAGACGGGCGAACTCGACATGTCGAGCCAGTACCAAAGCGAGGAGACCTACGAGGCGCTCGCGGCCGAAGACGACATCCGCGTCGAGTCGGTCCCGACGGTGACGACGTTCTACTTCAAAATCAACACCCAGAAGGCCCCGACCGACGACCCCGCCGTCCGCGAGGCGATGGCCTACGGCTTCGACTACGAGACGGCGCGCAACGAAATCGCGCCGGGGTCGCTCCCCGCGCAGGGGCCGCTCCCGACGTCGTTCGGCGTCCACAACGACGACATCGTCCAGCCGACCTACGACCCCGAGCGGGCGCGGCAGATTCTTTCCGACGCCGGCTACGAGGAGGGCGACATCACCGTCCAGAACACCTACGTGAAGGACTACGGCCTCGAAGAGAAGATGGGGCTGCTGTTCCAGCAGAACATGGACGAAATCGGCATCGACGTCGAGTTGAACCCCCAGACGTGGGGGACGATGACCGAACTCGCCACGAGCGTCGAGGACACGCCCCACATCAATCAGGTGTTCTACGGGCCGGTGTACCCCTCGCCAGACACGGTGTTCTACAACCAGTACCACTCCGAAGCCGCCTCGACGTGGATGAGCATGGAACACCTCGAAGACGAGACGGTGGACTCCCTCATCGACGAGGCGCGCTCGACGGTCGACGCCGACGCCCGCGCCGAACTGTACGCCGAGGTGCAAGAACGCATCGCGAACCAGTACCCCGACCTGTTCATCTTCGTCCAGTCGAAGAAGCACGCCTTCGCCGACGACGTGGCGGGCTACACCTTCCGGCCGTCGATGAGCTTCGACTACTGGTTCCCCGACTTCTACCAAGAATGAAGTACTGGCAGTATCTCGTGCGCCGGCTCGCGGGCATCCTCGTGAGTCTCGTCGGCCTGTCGATAATCATCTTCACCACGTCACGAGTGCTCCCCGGGAACCCCGCGCGAATGGCCCTCGGCGCGCTCGCGTCCGAAGAACAGGTGCAGGCGCTCGCCGCCGAGATGGGCCTGAACAAGCCGATTCCGTTGCAGTACCTCGACTACATGCGGGGCCTGCTCGTCGGAGACCTCGGGACGAGCCTCGAAACGAAGCGCGCGGTCAGCACCGACATCGTCTACTACCTGCCGGCGACGCTCGAACTCATCACGGTGTCGATGTTCCTCACCGTCGTCATCGGGATTCCGCTCGGCGTCGTCGCCGCGCAGAACAAAGACGGCCTCGCCGACAACGCGACCCGGCTCGTCGCGTTCTTCAGCGTGAGCGTGCCCGGCTTCTTCATCGCAATCATGTTCCAACTGATATTCGGCTACCTGCTCGAATGGCTCCCCATCACGGGGCGGCTCGGCTCGGAGTTCGGCTCGGGCGTCTCGCGGTTCACGGGCTTCCTGCTCGTGGACACCCTGCTGTCGGGGAACCTCGCGGCCCACGTCGACGCGTGGGCGCACATCATCCTCCCGGCGCTCGCGCTCTCGCTCGCCGGCATCGGACAGGNCCCTGCTGTCGGGGAACCTCGCGGCCCACGTCGACGCGTGGGCGCACATCATCCTCCCGGCGCTCGCGCTCTCGCTCGCCGGCATCGGACAGGTGATGCGCATCACCCGGTCGAGCATGATAGACGTGAAAGACCAGGACTACGTCGAGGCCGAGCGCGGCTTCGGCCTCCCCTCGTGGCTCGTGACGTACAAGTACACCCTCAAGAACGCGTTCATCCCGACGCTCACGATTCTGGGGCTGTTGTACGCCTCGCTTCTGGGCAACGCGTTCCTCATCGAACTCGTCTACTCGTGGCCCGGCCTCGCGTCCTACGGCGTCACCGCGGTGCTGAACAACGACTTCAACGCCGTCGTCGGCGTCACGATGACCATCGGCGTCGCGTTCGTGAGCATCAACTTCCTCGTCGACGTGCTGTTGGGTCGCGTCGACCCGCGCATCAGACTGGCGATGGAGGAGGCGACATGAGCGCCGAGTCAGCGAGCGTCCTCGACCGGGTCGTCTCGGCCGAGCGCCGCGAACTCTGGCAGCGGTCGTGGAAGCGCTTTACCAGCCGGCCGATGAGCGTCGTCGGTCTCGGCATCATCATCGCCATCATCCTGCTCGCCGTCTTCGCGCCCGTCGTCGCGCCGTACCCCGAACACGCCGGGAAGTTCACCGACTTCTCGAACACGCTCCAGCCGCCGAGCCTCGACCACCCGCTGGGGACCGACCACGTCGGCCGCGACGTGCTCTCGCGCATCCTCTTCGGCTACCGGCTGTCGCTCATGCTCGTGGCCGTCGTCCTCGGCTTCGGCGTCCCCGTGGGCGTGCTGCTCGGCCTCGTCGCCGGCTACTACGGCGGCTGGACCGAGACGATTATCATGCGGGCGACCGACACGGCGCTCGCTTTACCGCCGCTCGTGATGGCGTTGGCAATCACGTCGGCCTTGGAGCCGACGCTGACGAACGCGATGATAGCCATCGCGGCGCTGTGGTGGACGTGGCACGCCCGCCTCGTCCAGAGCATCGTCGCCAGCGAGCGCAGCGAGGAGTACGTGCAGGCCGCCAAGCTCGCCGGCGCGAGCACGCCGCACATCCTCTTTCGGGAGATTCTCCCGAACACGCTGTCACCGATTCTGGTCAAAGTGACCCTCGACGCGGGCTTCGTCATCCTCATCGGCGCGGGCCTGTCGTTCATCGGCGTCGGCGTCCAGCCGCCCCAACCCGGGCTCGGCACGATGGTCAGCCAAGGAACGTCTTACCTGCCCGATTCGTGGTGGGTGAGCGTCTTCTCCGGCCTCGCTATCTTCGTCCTCGTGATGGGGTTCAACATGCTCGGTGACGGCCTCCGTGACCTGTTCGACGTGGAGGTGAACCGATGAGACTCGACGAACCGGTCGCCGAGAACCCGCTTTTGACCGTCGAGAACCTCGAAGTCGGCTTCGAGTCGTTCGACGGCCTCGCGGAGGTCATCGACGGCGTCAACCTCTCTATCGGCAAAGGCGAGGTTGTCACCATCGCCGGCGAGACCGGCTGCGGCAAGTCGGTGACGATGAAGTCCATCCTCCGCCTCCTGAATCAGCCGCCGGCCCGCGTCAGCGGCGACATCACGTTCGACGGGACTGAGCTGCTGTCGCTTTCGGACCGCGAGTTCGAGCGCGTCAAGGGCCAGCGGATGAGCCTCGTCTTCCAGGACCCGATGTCGAGTCTCAACCCGACGTTCACCATCGGGGAACAGCTCACCGACACCGCGCAGTTCGGCGGCGACAGCGACACGGGCGTCGTGGAGTTCTTCCGCCGCCGATTCAGCGGCGAGCGCGACGAGGCGCGCGAGCGCGTCGTGGAGATGCTCCGCGAGGTCCAGATGCCGGACCCCGAGAACATCATGGACTCGTACCCGTCGCAGCTGTCCGGCGGGATGCGCCAGCGCGCGCTCATCGCGCAGGCCCTGCTGAACGAGCCGGACCTGCTCATCGCCGACGAAATCGGCACCGCGCTGGACGTGACGATTCACGACCAGATTCTCGACCTGCTCGCGGACCTCATCGAGAACCACGACCTGAGCGTCCTGATGATCACCCACAACCTCGGCGTCGCCCGACAGGTGAGCGACCGCGTGTACGTCATGTACGGCGGCCGCATCGTCGAGACCGCGCCGACCGAAGAGCTGTTCGAGAACCCGAAACACCCCTACACGCAGGGGCTCATCGCGTCGATTCCGCGCCTGACGGGCGACGAGATGGCGACCGGCATCGACGGCTCGATTCCCGAGTACCTCGACCCGCCGCCGGGCTGTCGGTTCGCGCCGCGCTGTCCCTACGCCACCGCCGAGTGCGAGGAGGCCCGCCCGGAGATGTACGAACACGGCCCGCAGACGGGCGTCGAGTGCGTCCTCTACGACGAGGCCGTGCCGGCGTCCGAGCGGCCGACCGTCGAGGAGACGCGGAGTCACATGACCCGCAGACCGGGGAAACAGGGGGGCGACTGAGATGTCCGAACCCCTGCTCGACGTCGACGACCTGAAGAAGTACTTCCCCGTCAAAAGCGGCATCATCAAACGCACGTCAGACTACGTGAAAGCGGTCGACGGCGTCTCGTTCGACATCGAACGCGGGGAGACCCTCGCGCTCATCGGTGAGTCCGGGTCCGGGAAAAGCACCGTCGCGCGGACGATTATCGGTCTGACCGGCGCGACCGGCGGGACCGTCAGGTTCGACGGCGAGGACATCACGAACGCGACCGACGAGCAACTGGCTCGCCTCCGGTCGCGCGTCCAGATGGTGTTTCAGGACCCCACGTCGAGTCTTAACCCCCGGCGAACCATCGGCAAATCGCTCGCGGTCCCGTTGAAGGCCCGCGGCGTGCCGAAATCCGACCTCAGAGAGCGCGTGGTCGACCTGCTCGAACGCGTCGAACTGAACGACGAGTACTGGAACAAGTACCCCCACGAACTCTCGGGCGGGCAGAAACAGCGGGTGAACATCGCCCGCGCGCTCGCGGTCGAGCCGGAACTGCTCTTGCTCGACGAGCCGACGAGCGCCCTCGACGTGAGCGTGCAGGCGAAGATTATCGCGCTCCTCGAGGACTTACAGGCGGAGTTCGGCCTCACCTACCTCTTTATCACCCACGACCTCTCTTTGGTCCGCAACTTCGCCGACGAGACGGCCGTGATGTACCTCGGCGAGATTCAGGAGCGCGGCCCCACACAGGAGGTCTTCCAGCGGCCGCGACACCCCTACTCCCGGGCGCTCCTCTCCGCGATTCCCGTCACGACCGACGAGGAAGAGGCGTACAAGCCGCGGCACGAACCGCTCCGGGGCGAAATTCCGAGTCCCCGAGACATCCCCACGGGCTGTCGGTTCCACACGCGGTGTCCCTACGCGACGGACGCGTGTTCGACCGACGAACCGCAGTTCGTCGCGGTCGACGCCGGCCCCAGCGTCCGGTGTCACATCTACGACGAGGCGTACGCCGACGCGTTCGACGACGTGCCCGACGTGGCCGTCGCGGCGGTCGCCGGCGAGGGAGTCGCATCGAACACCAACGAGCCATGAAGATAACCACAGACAACATCGACGACTTCGCCACCGGCGCGACCGTCCTCGGGACGGGCGGCGGCGGCGACCCCTACATCGGGAAGCTGATGGCACAGCAGGCTATCGAAGAGCACGGCCCCGTCGACCTCATCGACCCGCGGGACGTGCCCGACGACGCGCTCGTCATCCCGAGCGCGATGCTCGGCGCGCCGACCGTGATGGTCGAGAAGATGCCGAAGGGAACCGAGGCGTTGGCCGCCTTCGAGGCGCTCGAAACGCACCTCGGACAGGAGGCCTACGCGACGATGAGTATCGAGGCGGGCGGGCTGAACAGCACCGTCCCCATCGCCGTCGCCGCCGCGCTCGGGCTTCCGCTCGTCGACGCCGACGGCATGGGCCGGGCGTTCCCCGAGGTACAGATGGTGACGCTCACGATGGGCGGCGTCAGCGCGACCCCGATGAGCATCGCCGACGAGAAGGGCAACTCGCTTCTCGTGAACACCGTCAGCAACGAGTACGCCGAGGCGTTCGCCCGCGTGACGAGCATCGAGATGGGCGGCGCGTGCATGATAGGAACCTACGCGCTCTCCGGCGCTGAGGTCCGCGAGCACGCGATTCTCGACTCGATGTCGCTCGCCCACGACATCGGCGAGGCGATTCGCACCGCCAAGCACCGCTCGCGTGACCCCGTCGAGTCGGTCCTCGACCTCACCGACGGCTACGAGCTGTTCGCGGGGAAGATAACCGACGTGGAGCGCCGGACCGAAGGCGGCTTCGCCGTCGGTGAGGCGACCCTCGACGGCATCGACGACTGCGAGGGCCGGACGTTCACCCTCTCCTTCCAAAACGAGAACCTCGTCGCCCGCGACTCGGAGCGCGGCGTCGTGGCGAGCACCCCCGACCTGATTACGGTCGTGGACGCCGAGACGGGCGACCCCGTCACCACCGAGCGACTCGCCTACGGCCACCGGGTGCGGGTCATCGGGATGCCGTGTTCACCGAAGTGGCGAACCGACGAGGGACTCGACCTCGTCGGGCCGGGGTACTTCGACTACAGCATCGACTACGAACCAATCGAAACTCTCCAGCAACCCAGACATGACTGACTACCGAATCGGAATCGACGTCGGCGGCACCAACACGGACGCCGTCGTCATGGACGGCGACGACAACCTCCTCGCGAAGACGAAGACCCCCACCACGGAAGACATCACCTCGGGCATCCTCAACGCCCTCGACGTGGTCCTCGACGACAGCGGCGTCTCCGAGGACGAACTCGACTACGTGATGCTCGGCACGACCCACGCGACGAACGCCATCACGGAGCGCCGCGGCCTCAACGAGGTCGGCGTCATCCGCATCGGCGCGCCCGCGACCCAGAGCATCCGCCCGCTCCTCGAATGGCCCGACGACCTCGCCGCGGCCATCGGCAACAACGTCGCCATCCTCGACGGCGGCCACGAGTTCGACGGCCGACTCCTCAACGACCTCGACGAGGAGCAGGTCAGAGCACAGATTCGCGAGTTCTCCGACGTGGACGCCTTCGCCGTGACGAGCGTCTTCTCCCCCGTCCGCGACGACCACGAGACGCGGGTCGCGGAACTCATCCGCGAGGAGGTCGGCGACGACGTGCCGATTTCCGTCTCGAACGAAATCGGCAGCGTCGGCCTGCTCGAACGCGAGAACGCGACGGCGCTCAACGCCGCGCTCACCAGCGTCGCCTCGGAGGCCGCGAACGCCTTCGTCGACGCGATGGACGAACGCGGCATCGACGCGAACCTCTACTTCGGCCAGAACGACGGGACGCTGATGAGCGTCGACTACGCCATCCGTTATCCCATCTTCACGGTCGCCAGCGGCCCCTCGAACTCGGTCCGGGGCGCGGCGTACCTCTCGCAGGTCGAAAACGGCATCATCGTCGACGTGGGCGGCACGACGACCGACGTGGGCGCGGTCACCGAGGGCTTCCCCCGCGAGAGCAGCGTCGCCGTCGAAATCGGCGAGGTGAAGACCAACTTCCGAATGCCCGACATCATCGCCATCGGCATCGGCGGCGGCTCTATCGTCTCGACCGACGGCGGCGTCACCGTCGGCCCCCAGAGCGTCGGCTACAAACTGACCGAGGAGGCGAGGTGTTTCGGCGGCGAGACGCTGACCGCGACCGACCTCGAAGTCGCCGCGGGCACCATCGACATCGGCTCCGAGACGCCGGCCGTGGACGCGGACATCGTCGAGGCCGCCCGCGAGTACGTCAGAGAGCGCGTCGAGCGCGAGGTCGACCGCATGAAGACGAGCGCCGACCCCGTCCCCGTGGTCATCGTCGGCGGCGGAAGCATCCTCGTCCCCGACGACATCGCGGGCGCGAGCGAGGTCCACAAGCCCGACCACTACGAGGTCGCGAACGCCGTCGGCGTCGCCATCGCGCAGGTCTCCGGCGAGGTCGACCGCATATACAGCCTCGACGAGATGGACCGCGAGGGAGCCATCCAACACGCGAAAGACGAGGCCACGGACAACGCGCTCGCGGCCGGGGCGGACCCCGACAGCGTGGATATCGTCGACATCGAGGAGGTCCCGCTTTCGTACCTGCCCGGCAACGCGGTGCGAATCAAGGTGAAGGCCGCCGGGGCGCTCGACCACTGATGACGGTCGAAATCGGCGTCGAGGAGATAGAAGACGTCGCGCTCGGCGCGACCGTCCTCGGGACCGGCGGTGGGGGCGACCCCCACGTCGGCAAACTCGTCGCGAAGCAGGCCATCGAGGAGTTCGGCCCCGTCGAACTCGTCTCCCCGGACGAGTTGGACGCCGAGGACTTCGTCGTCCCGACCGCCCAGATGGGCGCGCCGACCGTCTCGGTCGAAAAGCTCCCAAGCGGGCGGGAGGCCGTCACCTCGATGGAGCGCGTCGAGCGCGAACTCGGAAAAACCGCCGACGCGACGATGCCAATCGAGTGCGGCGGCATCAACTCGACGTTCCCCTTCGCCGTCGCGGCCCGCCGCGGGCTTCCCGTGGTCGACGCCGACGGCATGGGCCGGGCGTTCCCCGAACTCCAACACGAGACGTTCAACATCTACGGCGTCAGCGGGACGCCCGCGGCCGTCAGCGACGAGCGGGGAAACACCTGTCTCATCGAGACGGACGACAACGACCAGTTGGAGTGGCTGGCCCGCGGCGTCACCGTCAGGATGGGCGGCGTCGGCTACGTCTCCGACTACCCCATGACCGGTGCGCAGGTCAAAGAGACGGCCATCCCCGGCACGATGTCGCTCGCCCGCGACCTCGGCCGCGCGCTCCGACTGGCCGAGGACGACGCGATGGACGCCATCCGCGAGGTGACCCGCGAGTCGATTTACGGCGAGGCGCGGTCGCTGTTCGAGGGGAAAATCGTGGACGTACAGCGCCGCACCGAACGCGGCTTCGTCTTCGGCCACGTCGATATCGACGGCCTCGACGAAGACGAGGGCTCGACCATGCGCATCGAGTTTCAAAACGAGAACCTCGGCGCGACCGTCGACGGAAGCTACGTGGCGACCGTCCCCGACCTCATCACCGTCCTCGACCGCGAGACGGGCGGGCCGATTCCGACCGAGAGCCTCCGGTACGGGGCGCGGGTCCGCGTCCTCGGCATCCGGACGCCCGAGATAATGCGGACGCCCGCCGCCCTCGACGTGTGGGGACCGGGGTCGTTCGGCCTCGACGCGACCTACGAACCACTCGCGGACCACCCATGAGTTTCGACATCCCACACCTGACGGAGGTAACGCTCGACGACCTCGAAGCGCTCGGTATCGGCGCGGGCATCCTCGGCACCGGCGGCGGCGGCAACCCACGTCTCGGCCGACTGCGCCTGCAAACGCTCCTCGAAGACGACGCCTACCCCGACGCGGTCGAACTGGTCGACCCGCGGGACCTGCCGGCCGACGCCACCGTGGCGAGCGTCGGCGGGATGGGCGCGCCCACCATCAGCGTCGAGAAGTTCGCCGGCGGCGACGAGGAGGTGCAGTCGCTTCGGGCCATCGAGGACCTCTCCGGCGAGACGGTCGACGCGCTCATCCCCGGCGAAATCGGCGGCGCGAACAGCATGGCCCCGCTGTGCGTGGCGGCGATGACCGACCTCCCCGTGGTCGACGCCGACGGCATGGGCCGGGCGTTCCCCGAACTCCAGATGGACACGTTCTTCATCTACGGCACGCCCGTGAACTACGCGGCGACGACCGACGAGCGCGGCAACCAAGTCGTCTACCGGGACATCGACTCGGCCAAGCGCCTCGAAGACCTCGCGCGGGCCATCACCGTCCAGATGGGCGGTCGCTCGGGCTACGCCTTCCCGCTCATGACCGGCGCGTTCGTCTCGGAGTACGCCGTGCCCCACACCGTCTCGCTCGCCACCGAACTCGGGCGGGCGGTCGAACGCGCCCGCGACGCCGGCACCGACCCGGTCGACGCCGGCCGCGAACTGCTCGGCGGCGAGGAACTGTTCGCCGGGAAAATCGTGGACGTGCACCGCCGCAACCGCGACGGCTTCGCCCTCGGGAGCGTCACGCTCGCCGGGGTGGACGAGGACGCGACCCTCGAAATCGAGTTCCAAAACGAGTTCCTCGTCGCGCGGGACGACGACGGCGACCTCCGGACGACCGTGCCCGACCTCATCTGCCTCGTCGACACCGACACCGGTGCGCCGGTCACGACCGACGCCCTGCGGTACGGCCAGCGCGTCCGCGTCCTCGGCGTGCCCGCGCCCGAACTGCTCACGACGCCCGAGGCGCTCGACGTCATCGGCCCCGAAGCGTTCGGGTACGAGGTTCCGTACGACCCGCTGCCGCGGGACGAGACGGGGTGGTGACCGGGTGGTGACGCCTCGGCCGCGTCGGTGGCCTCGCCGCTGAACTTCCCTCGACGCCGCGTTTCGCGCGGCGTCCCACGACCGAATCGCTCGCCACCCACCACCCACCCACCGCAAGCCGTTGACTAGCCAATTCGACACAACCGTTGTGTCGTTTTGATTCGTTTACGCCACCCGCAGTTTCAAATCGAACCCCACCAATACATCCGACCATGGAAAACCCCGACCTCACGTCCGCCGACGCGCCGCCCGACCCGAACACGCCGGAGGCGGTTCTCGAAAACTACCTCGACGAGCACGACTACGAGATATTCCGCGCGCTCAACGAGAACGGCCGCATCTCCGACACCGAACTCGCAGAGCGCGTCGGACTCTCCCGGACCGCGGTCCGGCGCCGCCGCGAGAAGCTTCAAGAGAGCGACGTGCTCGAAATCCTCGCGGTCATCGTCCTCCAGGAGGCCGACCTCGCCGACGCGCAGATACTCGTCTCGTTCAACCAGCACGTCTCCTCCGAGGTGCGGACCGAGTTCATCACGACGCTCATCGACGAGGGACTCGTCTACAACGCGAGTTCCTGTCTCGGCGAGTACGACCTCGTGTTCAGCGCGTGGCACACCGACCTGAACACCCTGAAAGAGTACGTCTGGGACCTCTTCGACGGCGAGGAAATCGTCGACGACTACACCATCATCCCGCTTCTGAAGACGTGGAAGGCGTGGGACAAAGAGCTGGACCGTCCCTGAATCGAAGGGTCGAGTTACCCCCACGCAGCGGAGACCCCAGAACGTTAACTCGCCGGCCGGTGTGATACCACACAATGGCTATCACAACGAAGTTCGTTCTTCGGTCGTCCTCGCTGCCGCTGGTCAGCATTCCGACCGCGCTACGGCCGGACGAGGTCGAGTGCGTTCACGCGCTCTGTCTGCAACCAGACGTGCAGATATTCACCGTGCAGTTCGAGCGGGAAGACGGCGTCACTAAGGCTGACCTCCTGACGCGCGACGAGGTCGTCGCGGCCGACGCAATCGGAGAGACCGCCGACAAGGACGTCTACAAGCTCACCGTCGAACTGGCGGAGTCGGTCTCGAAGGCGTTCGAGCCGGACTTCGGGGGCGCACAGCTCGAACCGACGGTCGTCACCGCCGACGGCTGGCACGAGACGAAAGTGTTCAAGGAGTACGAGGGGTTCAACAGCTTCCGAGAGAGCTGTGAGGCCCACGGCATCTCGCTGGACCTCGTGTCCATCACGTCGGAGGGGTCCGCGTCCGACGAACCGACGGACAGCCTCACCGACCGCCAGCGGGAGGCGCTGACGCTCGCCGTCTCGCGCGGCTACTACGAGAGTCCGCGACAGATTACGGCCGAGGAGCTGGCCGCCGAACTCGGCATCTCGCAACCGTCGCTGTCGAGTCTCCTCCGACGCGGCGAACGGGAACTGATTACCTCCTCGCTGGGCATGCAGGCGCGGATGCAACCGCCCACGCAGTGAACCGCCGCGGGGCCACGTCCCCACGCGGTCGGCTCGCTTCCCCGTGGCCGAGCGGGACGGCCGCCCGGCCGCGGTTAAATGGACTGTTCATATAGCATCGCAGCTATGCCCGCAAGGTCCGTACCTCACAGCGTACGTGAAATCAGCAGTCTATCGCGGTCCGGGCGACGTTCGCATCGAGGAGAAACCAGAACCGGAGCTTCAACAACCGACCGACGCGGTCATCCGCGTCACTCACACCGCCATCTGCGGGTCCGACCTCTGGTTCTACCGCGGTCACGAGGAACACGAGGAGGGCTCCGGGGTCGGCCACGAGCCGATGGGTATCGTCGAGGAAGTCGGTGAGGACGTCACGAGCGTCCAGCCGGGCGACCGCGTGCTCGTCCCGTTCGCGTACAGTTGCGGGGAGTGCGAGTTCTGCCGCAAGGGCATCCACACCGCGTGTGTAGACGGCGGGTTCTTCGGTCCGCACGGCGACGAGACCGGCGGCGCACAGGCCGAGAAGGTCCGCGTCCCCCACGCCGACGGCACGGTCGTTCGGGTCCCCGAGCGGTACGCCGACGACGAAGAGACGCTCGAATCGCTCCTCCCGCTGACGGACGTGATGTCGACCGGCCACCACGCCGCCGTGTTGGCGGACCTCGAAGCCGGTGACACCGCGGTCGTCATCGGCGACGGCGCGGTCGGGCTGTGCGGCGTCCTCGCGGCGAAGCGCATCGGCGCAGAGCGCATCATCGCGGTCGGCCACCACGAGGACCGATTGGAAGTCGCCCGCGAACTCGGCGCGACCGACACCGTCTCGTCCCGCGGGCAGGAGGCCGTCGAGGAAGTCCTCGAACTCACCCACGGCGGCGCGAACCACGTCCTCGAATGCGTCGGCGCGGCGTCGGCGCTCGAAACCGCCGCGCAGGTCGCCCGTCCCGGCGGCTCCATCGGCGCCGTCGGCGTCCCGCACGTCGAGTCCGCCGACTTCGTCCAGCCGGTATTCTACAAGAACCTCTCGTTCTCCGCCGGCGGCGCACCCGTCCGGAACTACATCGAGGAACTCATGGACGACGTGCTGCAGGGCACCCTCGACCCGTCGCCCATCCTGACGAAGACCGTCGACCTCGACGGCGTCCCGGAAGGCTATCGGGCGATGGACGACCGCGAGGCAATCAAGGTCATGGTGAAAGTCGACGAGTAAGGCGCGCCCCACACCGAGGCCGGGGCTCGCGAGGGACCGCGAGAAACCGCGGAAAACCACAGGGGCCGTGAGCGAGCGTTGCCGCCGAATCAGGCCAAGTCCTCCAGCGCGGTTCGGAGCGCGTCGACGGCCTCGCCGAGTTGCGCCCGCGAAATCGTCAGCGGGGGCTGGAAGCGCATGACGTTCTTGTAGTAGCCGCCGACGCCCATGACGACGTTGGACTCCTCGCGGAGGTGCTCGCCGACCGCGGCCGCGAGTTCCTTGTCCGGGGCGGGCGCGACGTGCTGCGGGCCGGTCGTCTCGGGGTCCACGAGTTCGATGCCCTGCATCAGCCCGAGGCCGCGGGCCTCGCCGACCACGTCGTAGTCGGATTCGAGCGTGGCGAGTTCGGCCGAGAGCCACTCGCCGTTCTCGCGGGCGTTGTCGACGATGCCGTTCTGGAGTTCCTCGATGGTCGCCAGCGCGGCCGCGCAGGCGACGGGGTTGCCGCCGAACGTCGAGAGGTGGTCGCCGGAGCCGAACGCGTCCGCGATGTCCGCGGGGGCCGTGAACGCGCCGAGCGGCAGGCCGTTGGCGATGCCTTTCGCCTGCGTCAAAATGTCGGGTTCGACGCCGAACTGCTCGCTGGCGAACAGTTCGCCGGTGCGGCCGTAGCCGGTCTGGACCTCGTCGGCGATGAGGAGCGCGCCGTGGTCGTGGGCGATGTCCCGCACGCGCTTGAGCCACGCCTCCGAGGGGACGACGATGCCGGCCTCGCCCATGACGGGTTCGACGACGACCGCCGCGAGGTCGCCGCTGGTGTGCGAGCCGATGACTCGTTCGAGCGCGTCGGCGCAGTCCGCGCCGCAGGTGTCGCCCTCACAGCGAGGACATCGGTAGGCGTACGGCGGCGCGGTGTGCGCCACATCGTTGATGGTCGGGGCCATATCCTGCTTGTAGGCCCGGTTGCCGGTGAGCGCGAGGCTGCCGAGGGTGCGGCCGTGGAAGCCCATCTCCAGCGAGATAACCTCCTTCGAGCCGGTGTACTTCCGGGCGAGTTTGATAGCGCCCTCGACGGCCTCCGTGCCGGAGTTACAGAAGAAGGCCTTCTGGAGGTCGCCCGGCGTCACCTCGGCGAGGGTCTCGGCGAGGTCGGCCACCGGCCGGTTGGGGTGGACGTACGAACAGCCGTGGACGAACTCCTCCAACTGCTCCGCGGCGGCCTCGACGACGGCCTCGTTGTTGTGGCCGACGTTCGTCACCGAGATACCCGAGAACACGTCGAGATACTCGTTGCCGTCGAAGTCTTCGAGGGTACAGCCGGACGCCCGCGCGACCGGGACGTTCAGCGATTTCCAAATCGGCATGAGGTAGTCGTCGTACGCCGCCTCGACCGACGAGTTCGTCGTCCGTTCTCTCATGGGCACAAGTTCTAAACTGAATCCTAATAAATTGTTCTGTGTAGAACATCATTCAGAACACTGCGAGTGTGTCGGGACGAGAGCGGTCGTTCCGGACTCGAACGCGGCTGGGAGCTCCGTACTCGACTGCGTTCGTCACCGACGTATTTTGAACACAGTCCGAATAATCCACCCATACTGGAACTTTTATCAATACTTGGGACGACAGTCGGGGCAAGCGGGAGCCGCGAGCGACCGCCGCGCTCCCGAGAGCCGACCATGAAATCCATCAACCCCGCGACCGAGGAAGTCATCGAGACGCACGAGGAACACGACGAGGCGACTGTCGACGCGCGCTTGGACGCCGCGTGGGACCGGTTCGGATCGTGGCGCGAGACGCCGATTTCGCGGCGCGAGAAGCTGCTCGCGTCCGCGGCCGACGTGCTGCGCGAAAACAGCGAGGAGTACGCGAGCCTGATGACCGAGGAGATGGGCAAACCCGTCGAGCAGGCGGTCTCCGAGGTCGAAAAGTGCGCGTGGGTCTGCGACTACTACGCCGAACACGCGTCGGAGTTCCTGCAGGACGAGCACATCGGCACCGTGCCGGGGTCGAAGACGTACGTCTCCTACGAGCCCATCGGCCCGGTGCTCGCGGTGATGCCGTGGAACTTCCCGTTCTGGCAGGTGTTCCGGTTCGCGGCCCCGCACATCACTGCGGGCAACGTCGCCGTGCTCAAGCACGCGCCGAACGTCTTCGGCTGCGCCGACGCCATCGCCTCCGTCTTCGAGCGGGCGGGCTATCCGGACGACGTATTCACGTCGTTGCGGATTCCCGCCGAGCGCGTCGCCGGCGTCATCGAAGACGACCGGGTTCGGGGCGTCAGCCTGACGGGGAGCACCCGCGCCGGGCGGGCCGTCGCGGAGACGAGCGGCCGCGAACTCAAGCCGACGGTGCTCGAACTCGGCGGGAGCGACCCCTTTGTCGTCCTCGACGACGCGCCGCTCGAAGCGACCGCAAAGCAGGCCGCGCAGGCCCGAACGCAGAACAACGGCCAGTCGTGTATCGCCGCGAAGCGCTTTCTCGTCCACGAGGCCGTCTACGACGAGTTCGTCGAGCGCTTCACCGAGGAGATGCGCGCACTGACCGTCGGCGACCCCACCGACCCCGAGACCGACGTGGGGCCGCAGGCGCGGGCGGACCTCATGGAGACGCTCCACGAGCAGGTCACGGCGTCCGTCGAGGCCGGCGCGACGCTCCGCCTCGGCGGCGAACCGCTGGACCGACCCGGCCACTACTACCCGCCGACGGTGCTGACCGGCGTGCCCGAGGACGCGCCCGCGAGGACCGAGGAACTGTTCGGCCCCGTCGCCACCGTCATCGAGGTCGAAGACGTGGCGGAGGCGGTCCGCGTGGCGAACGACACGCCCTACGGCCTCGGCGCGAGCGTCTGGACGGCCGACGCCGAACGCGGCGAGGCGCTCACGACGAACCTCACCGCGGGTAACGTCGCGGTCAATCACGTCGTCGCGTCTGACCCGCGGGTCCCGTTCAGCGGGACGAAGGACTCGGGCTACGGGACCGAACTCTCCCGGCACGGGATTCGGGAGTTCGTCAACACGAAGACGGTCTGGGTCGAGGACGCACCCGCCGACGAGTAAGCGCGACGACGCCCGGCCCAGCACCCGGAGCGACACCCGACGCGACGCCCGCGACGACGCCCGGAACGCGAATCGAGCGCGGACGCCGTTTCTTTCTGCTCGACGGGTTGACTACTATTCGAACCGGCGGCCGTTTGGCGATTTTCCGGTGAATCGCCGCTCGATTTGTCGTCCCAGTTGACGGATTACTATTGAACTGTGTTCCTAATAGAGACTAAAAATTGAACACAGTAAGATATATAGTGGGCAAGTTAGAATGTGGTGATGTCACTCATAACCATGACAGGAGAACTCTCACGCGTCCTCTCGAAGCGCGACGTGTTCGTGCTCGCACTCGGAGCGATGATCGGATGGGGTTGGATCGTGCAGACGGGGTACTTCATCGACCAAAGCGGCGTCACCGGCGCTATCTCGGCGTTCGTCCTCGGCGGGTTCATGGTGACCGTCGTCTCGCTCATCTACGGCGAACTCGCCTCCGCGATGCCGTTCGTCGGCGGCGAGCACGTTTACAGCATGCGGGCGTTGGGGCCGGCCGGCTCGTTCGCCTGTACGTGGGCGATAATCTTCGGCTACATCAGCGTCGTCGCGTTCGAGGCGGTCGCGCTGCCGAGCGCCCTCGCGTACATCGTCCCCGGCTTCAACGTGTTCGAACTCTGGACGGTCGCCGGACAGCCGGTCTACGGCACGTGGGTCGCGACGGGCGTCATCGGCTCCGTGGTTATCACGTACCTCAATTATCGGGGTGTCCGGCCGGCCGCGCAGTTCCAGGCGATTCTCGCGCTCGTCATCACGCTGTCCGGCCTGACGCTCCTCCTCGGCGCGCTGTTCAACGGCACGTCGCCGTCGTCGCCGCCGCTCGCGGGAGCCGGCATCGGCGGCGTGTTCACGGTCGCCATCATGACGCCGTTCATGTTCGTCGGCTTCGACGTGATTCCGCAGGCCGCCGGCGAGGCCGACGTGTCACCGAAGCTCCTCGGCGGCCTCATCGGGCTCTCGGTCGCCTGCGCCGCCGCGTTCTACATCGCCGTCATCTGGGCGGCCGGGCAGGTCGCTACGGGCGCGACGCTCGTCGAGAGTTCGCTCCCCGCCGCGACGGCGATGGAGATTGCGTTCGATAGCGTGACCATCGGCCGCATCATGGCGCTGGCGGGTCTCGCGGGCATCCTCACGAGTTGGAACGGCTTCGTCCTCGGAGCCAGCCGCGCGATTTACGCGATGGCCGACTCGCACATGCTCCCCGAGCGGCTCGCGACGATTCACGACGACCACGACACGCCGTCGACCGCAATCGTGCTCGTCGGCGGCCTCGCGGCGCTCGCCCCCCTGTTCGGCGAGCAGATGCTCGTCTGGGTCGTCAACGCCGGCGGCCTCGGCATGGTGACGGCGTGGCTTCTCGTCGTCGTCTCGTTCCTCGTGCTCCGGTACCGCGACCCCGACTTCGACCGGCCGTTCAAGCTGCCGGCGGGCTACGCGGTCGGCGCGCTCGGCCTGCTTTTGACCGTGTTCTTCGTCGGCCTCTACCTCCCCGGCTCGCCCTCGGCGCTGGCGTGGCCCTACGAGTGGGCGATGGTCGGCGGCTGGTGTCTGCTCGGCGTCGTCCTGCTGGCCGTCGCCGGCGGGCTGCCGACCCGGACGGAAGCGAAGGCGCACCTGAGCGCCCAGCAGCTCGAAGACTAATCGGCTTCCGGCCTTCCGGCGGTCGAAGCGCGGTGCGGCGGGATTCGTGCGGATACGGCACGGGCCGTGTTACGACACGTCGGGAAGCAGCGCCGCTTTCAGTTCTTCGAGTTCGTAGTCGTTCAGCGGGTTCGGCTCGTCCTTGATTGTCGTGATGACGAACGTCGAACTCGTCCGCGAAATCTCGTCTATCTCCTCGAACTCGGAGATGAGGTCCTCGACCATCGAGCGCGAGGCGAGATGCGAAATCAGGACGAAGTCGGTGTCGCCGAGCGTGAAGTAGACCTCGTTGACGCCGGGCACCTCCCCGAGTTTATCGCCGACCTCCTTGTGGTACTCCGAGCCGTACTCGGCCCAGACCTCGGTGATGAGCGTGAGGTTCAGCCCGGCCTTCTCGAAGTCGATATCGAAGATGTCGTTTTTGATGATGCCCTGCTCTTGGAGCCGTTCGAGGCGGTAGTGAACGGTCGACTTCGGGATGCCCGTCTCCTCGGTTATCCGGTCGGGACTCCCCGATTCGAGCGTCCCGATGGCCTTGAGGATTCGAAGGTCCTTCTCGTCCATGGACCGTAATCAGGTGTGCACCGATATTATTGTTCTGCGTTCAACCCCGCCCGCGTCGGGGAGGGAACGACAAGAGGCGGTGAGAACGGCGCGGCGCAGACACCGGCGGTCGTCCCCGAGACGGTCAGTCGCGGGGTCGAACGCCGAGGTTCGACGCGTCTGGACCGAACTCCGCGGCCAACAGCGCCGGCACGTCGTCCGGGCGAACGTCCGAGTACCACCGGTTCCGGGGGTGGATGGCGACCGCGGCCCCGTCCGCACTACAGAGGCCGAGACAGCTCGTTTCTGCAACGTGGACCCGCGACCAGAAGACGCCACGGTCGCGCAACCACGAGGTCACCGCGTCGTACACCGCCGGGCCGTCGGCCTCGGCGCAGTCGGCGTACTCGGACTCGCGGCTGTTCGTACAGACCAACACGTGGTCCGTAAAGCCGTGCTCGCGGACCTCGTCGGTGCGGTCACGCATCAGTCGGCCGCGGGAGCCGAGTCCCGGCCGGCGGTCGGAATCCCCGGTTCGGACTCGGACTCACTCGACGGCCGGAACCGCGCGTGCGCCGCCGCGAGGACCAGCCACAGGAGGACCTGTCCGAACGCGAACAGGCCGATGAGCCCGGTTTCGAGCGCCGGCGACAGCGCCCCGCGAACCGCGTTTTCGGGGGCGACGACGGCCAGCACCGCGAGCAGGCCGAACGGGACGGCCGCGCCGACGAGAGCCGCACCGAGGCCCCGCGACTCGCGCAGGCGGGTGTAGACGTAGCCGGCCGAGAGGCAGGCGAGCGCCCCGGCGAGCATCATCCCGGCGTAGAGCGGGAGCCGCGTTGCCGTCGAGAGCGACTGTTCCGCCCCCGGCGCGACCGGCGGGAGGACCAGCCACGGCGCGCCCGAAACGGTGATGAATCCCGCGAGTCCCATCAGATAGCTCTTCGCGGCGTCGGGGCCGGGAATCGCCGGTTCGAGGAAGAAAAAGGCGACCCCGAAGAACGCGCCGCCGAGCACGACGCCCCACAGCCCGCCGGCCGCGACGCTCACGGCTTTCGTGACCGCCATCGACACCGCGGTGTCGTGATGGCCGCCGCTCTCGCTGGCGCGGGAGTCACCGGACTCGTGGCTGTGAGCGCCCTCGGACTCGTGACTGTGGGCGCTTTCGGCCTCGTGACTGTGCCCGCTCTCCTCGACCGTCGCGTGGTTGAGGTCGTCCGCGTAGCCGACGAGCGGGTTGGCGACGACGGCCATGAACAGTCCGAACACCAGTCCGGCGACGACCCCCGCCTTCACTCCCCGCGTCAGGTACTCCCCGAACATCGTCAGTGGCAGGCGATGCCGGCCGCGTGGCGGAAGTTGTGCAGCGAGTCGTGGACGAGCGGGTCCTGCACGAACAGGAGCGTAAAGCCCAGCGCGACGACAAAGAGGGAACCGGCAGCCATCTGCGCGGGGGTCAGTTCCGTTCGTGCGCGTTCGATGCGACCGTTGACGGTGTTCGACGTAGCCATGATAAACTCGGATTGATGAAAACCAAGCACAGTTGTAAAACTTTCGAGAACAAGCGAGCTTGTGTTTCAGCAATCTCGATTTAATAACTCGGGGGCGGATTTTATGAAACCTTGTTTGTGGTACAACAAGCACAATTGTTTTCAAACCGCGCCGGGATTGTCGAGTCGAATGTCACAGGTAACGCTCCCGCACGACGCCAAGGCGGGACCCACGAAATCGGAGGTGAGAGCGGTCACGCTCGACAAACTCGACTTGCGGCCGACGGACCACTTCGTCGACGTCGGCTCCTGTACCGGCTCGGTCACCATCGAGGCGGCCCGGCGGGTCGAGCGCGTGACCGCCGTCGAGCGCAAGCCGGACCGACTGGACGTGACGCGGAAGAACCTCGCGGCGAACGACTACGACGCCGACGTGACGCTCCGCGAGGCGGAGGCTCCCGACGGCCTCCCGGCCGACGCCGACGCGATGTTCGTCGGCGGCAGTCGGAACTTCGAGGCCGTGTTGGACCACGCCGTCGAGACCGGCGTCGACCGAATCGTCATGAACGTCTCGCGGGTCGAACCCGCCGGCGACGCCATCGAGGCGTTCCGCGAGCGCGACCTGCTCTCGGCGGTCGTCCAGATGCAGGTGAGCCACGGCTACGAACTCGCCGGCGCGACGAGTTTCCGGTCGAACAACCCGGTGTACGTCGTCGTCGGCCGACGCGACGCGGAGGGGCTATGACCGTCTACGGCATCGGTCTCGGCCCGGGCGAGGCCGACCTCGTGACGGTCAAGGGGAAACGCCTGCTCGAATCGGCGGCGGTGGTTTACTCGCCCGGCCGCCTCTCGCGGACGGTCGCGCTGAACCACGTCCCCGAGGAGCGCATCGGTGACCTCGACTTCCCGATGACGCGCGACCCCGACGAACTCCGCCGCGCGTGGAAGGAGGCCGCCGCCGAGGTGGCCGCCCGCGCCGACTCCGAGGACGTGGCGTTCGTGACCCTCGGCGACCCCAACGTCTACTCGACGTTCGGCCACCTCCGCCGCACCCTCGACGCGTTCCACCCCGACATCGACCTCGAAGTCGTCCCCGGCGTGAGCGCGATGACGGCCTTCGCGACCGCCCTCGGCGTCGAAATCGAATCCGGAACCGGGCTGGCGCTCCGCGAGGCCGCCAACGGCGCCGCGCCGACCGGCCCCGACCGCATGGTGCTGTTCAAGGTCACCGACGCGCCGGCGACCCACGAGAAACTGACCGAGGCGGGCTACGACGTTCGCTTCGGCCGCCGCCTGTTCATGGAGCAGGGCGAGACGGTCGTCACCGACGACCCCGACGAACTCGCGGAGCGCGACTACTACACGCTGGCCTACGCCGAGCGCGAGGGCGTCGAGCGCGACGTGGCGACCGCCGAGTTCGACGGCGTCGAATCGGGGGGGTCGGCGTGAGCGCTGACGGCGAGGCGGACACCGGCTTCACCGACGAGGAGGGAATCCCCTTCGTCGGCGCGGGCCCGGGCGACCCGGACTTGCTCACCGTCGCCGGGCGAAAGCTCGTCGAGGACGCCGACCTCGTGGTGCACGCGGGGTCGCTCGTCAACAGCGAGCTTTTGGACGAGTTCTGCGCCGACGCCGAGCAAGTCAACAGCGTCGGCAAGGACCTCGAAGAGCTGATTCCGCTGATGACCGACGCCTACGAGTCGGGTCGGACCGTCGTCAGACTCCACAGCGGCGACCCGGCGATTTACGGGGCCGCCTTGGAGCAGATGGACGCGCTGGCCGAGGCGGGCGTGCCGAGCTACCTCGTTCCCGGCGTCACCTCGGCGTTCGCCGCGAGCGCGACGCTCCGCACCCAGTTGACGCTCAACGAGGTCTCGAATCACGTCGTCTTCACCCGGCCGCGGGGCCGGACGCTCTCGGCCGAGGAGGACCACATCAGCGACTTCGTCGGCTTCGGTGACACCACGGTCTGTATCTACCTCGGCACCCACGCCGTCTCGGAGACGATGGACCGACTGCTGGACGAGGGCCACGACCCCGACACGCCCGTCGCGGTCGTCTACCACGCCTCGTGGCCGGACGAAGACGTCATCGAGGGTACCATCGAGACCATCGGCGGGCGGGTCGAAGACGCGGGCTACCGAGCCTCGGCGCTCGTCATCATCGGCGAGGCGGTGAACGGCTCGGCGTACGAGCGGTCGTTCCTCTACGGCGACTGGGCCCGCGGCGGCGACGCACCGAACGACGAACCCGACACCGAAACACAGGAGCCAGACAATGAGTGACACAGACTCCAACTCGGACACCGACTCCGGAAGCGGCCACTGTCAAACGCCAGACAGCGACGGCGAGGTCGCCAACGAAATCGCCATCGTCAGCTTCGAGCGAAAGCTCGATACGGCCGAGAAAATCAAGCGCGACCTCGCGGACGACTACGACCGGATAGACATCCTCACCTACCACGGCGACGTGTTCGCCGACCACTGGGGCGAGTACGACTGCTTCGTCGGCCTGATGGCCAGCGGCATCGCCATGCGGAAGACCGCCGGCCTCCTCGACGACAAGTGGGAGGACCCGGCGGTCGTCGTCGTCGACGAGGAACTGACGTGGGCGATTCCGCTCACCGGCGGCCACCACGGCGCGAATCAGGTCGCCCACGACCTCTCGAAGCTCGGGGCCGTCCCGGCGATGACGACCGCCTCGGAGGCCGCGGGCAAACAGGGCGTCGAGAGCAAGGCGAAGGCGCTCGACACTCACGTCGTCAACGGCGATTCGACCGTAGCGACGAACCTCGCCGTCCTCAACGACGAACTCGGTCCCGTCGCCCGACTCGACGGCCCGAAGGCGGTCCTCGTCGGCGACGACGTGACCGTCCTGAAGCGCAACAGCGACGACGGCGTCGTCCTCGGGACGGGAAGCGTCTCCGGCGCGAAGAAAGCACAGTTCCTGACCGCGTGGGAGCAAGCGCTCGACGACGCCGACTGTGGCTGGGACGACGTGGAATTCGTCGCCACCGGCACGCGGAAGGCGGACGAACCCGGCATGCTCGACGCCGCCGAGGAAATCGGCGCGGGCGTCGTCTACTTCGAAAAGGAGACGCTGACCGAGTTCGAAGGGCCGACCCCCTCGCGGTCGAAGGAACTCATCGGCTGGCCCGGCATCGCCGAGGCGAGCGCCATCGCCGGCGGCCGCGACCACGAACTCGTCGTCGAAAAGCAACGCTACGACGACGCCGTGACCGTGGCGGTGGGACGATGAGCGACGGTCGCGAGCCGACCGAACCGGCGGCCGGCTCCAGCGGCCGCGACCGCGACGAGGTCCCGGACGACTACGGGACGCTCTACGTCGTCGGCATCGGCCCCGGCCTCCCCGACCACATGACGAAGCGGGCGAAGGAACTCATTTCCACCTCGGACTGCGTGGTCGCCTCGAACCTCTATCAGGAGTTCCTCCGCGACGACGGAACCCTCCCGCCCGAAGAGAGCGACGAGGGGCCGGAGGTCGTCCGCTCGTCGATGGGACAGCAGGTCGAACTGACCCGCGAGGCGTTCGAGCGCGTCCGAGACGGCGAGGACGTGGTCCACGTCTCCGGCGGCGACCCCAACGTCTACGGGAAGTCCGACCTCGTGTTCACGATGGCGAAAGGCGACGCGGCGACCGACGTACCGATAGAAATCGTCCCCGGCGTCACCGCGGCGCTCGGCGGCGCGGCCATGATGGGCGCGCCGCTGTCGAACGACTTCTGTACGGTCTCGCTGTCCGACAAGTGGCGCGGCTGGGACGAAATCGAGGAGAAACTGCGCGCGGCCGCCATCAGCGGCTTCGTCATCGTCCTGTACAACTGCTGGCGCAACTACGAACGCGCCATCGACGTGGTCCGCGAGGAGCGGGCCGACGACGTGCCGGTCGGCATCTTCAACGACGCCGGCCGCGGTGAGGCCGGCCGGAATCTGGACGACGAGACGTTCTCGGTGACGACCCTCGGCGACGCGAAGGCCCACGACGACGACGTGGGCGGGATGGGAACCTCGATTCTCATCGGCACTCACGAGACCGAACCCTGGAGCAACGACTACCAAACGTACCTCGTCACGCCCCGCGGCGGGCGCGACGTCGACGACTTCTAACCCATGAGCGACTCAGACACGACGACCGAATCGAACTGCGGCGGAGCGACGACCGAATCGAACTGCGGCGGAGCGACGACCGAATCGAACTGCGGCGGAGCGACGACCGAATCGAAATCGAAGTGCGGCGGGACGAAGACGGAGGCCGAGTCGGACACGACCTCGAACTGCGGCGCGTCGTCCTCGACGGCGGACGACGACTCGGCGTCGAAGTGCGGCGGCAGTTCGGGCGGGTCGAAGCAGGAACAGACCGCCGAGAAGGTCGAAGCGACCATCGACGACTTCGACGGCGAGCCGGGGCAGTTGGTCGCCGTCGGCCTCGGTCCCGGCCGTGCGAGCGAGATGACGACGCTGGCGAAAGACACGCTGCGGGAGGCCGACCACATCGTCGGCTACACGACCTACATCGAACTCCTCCCCGACGACGTCGTCGAGGGCGCAGAGGACATCTACTCGACGCCGATGTGCGGCGAGGTCTCCCGGACCGAGGAGGCGGTCGACCGGGCGCTCGCCGGCAACGACGTGGCCATCGTCGGCAGCGGCGACCCCAACGTCTACGCGCTGGCCGGGCTCGCGCTCGAAATCCTCGAATCGAAGGGCGCGACCGCGAGCATGGTCGACTTCGACGTGGTCGCGGGCGTCCCCGCGGCGCAGTCCTGTGCGGCACGGTTGGGCGCGCCGCTCGTCAACGACACCGTAACCATCAGCCTCTCGGACCACCTGACCTCGATGCCGACCATCGAGTCGCGCCTCCACGCGGCCGCCAAGGAGGGCTTCACCATCGCCATCTACAACCCGTGGAGCCGCAAGCGCCGGTCGAACTACGAGAAGTGCTGCGAGATTCTCCTCGAACACCGCGCGCCCGACACGCCGGTCGGCATCGTCCACGGCGCGGGCCGCGAGGACGAGGAGGTCGAAATCGTCGAACTCGGTGACCTGCCCGACCTCGGTGAGACCGACCTCGTGGACATGACGACGACGCTGCTCGTCGGCAACGAGGAGACGTACGTCTGGGACGACCGGATGGTGACCCCGCGGGGCTACGAGCAGAAGTACGAGTACTGAGATGTTCGAAATCGAAATCGACCGAGATGCCTGCGACGGCATCTTCGCCTGTCTCGCCCGCGACGGCCGGTTCGTCGAGGACGACGACGGACTCGCCACAATCGACCCCGACGCGGCCGGCGTCGTGCGCGTCGAGCGAACCGACGAGCGCGTCGTCGCCGTCCTCGAAGGCGACGCGAAGGCGGACGACGACGCGACGCTCGCGGCCCAAGCCTGCCCGCCGGGCGCGATTTCGGTCCGGGAGGTGGACGCGTGAGCGACGCGAACGCCGGCGACTCGGCTGCGGACGCCGACTCGGACGCGACCGTGGACGCCGGCGTCGCCCCCGCGGACGACCTCCTCGAAAGCGCGCCCGAGACGGCCTACCTCTGGGGCCACGTCGCCGGCGGCGGCGAGGTCGAACGAGGGGAGTTCACCGTCTCGACGAGCGACGAGACCTGCGCGAACCGCCTCGCGGTCATCGCCGGCGGCGGCGACATCGACCGCCGGGAGACGGAGCGGGAGTACGCCCACAACACCGCCGTCACCCGCGTCAAAGACGAGTACCGCGTGACGGTCGACGGCGACGTGGTGCGAAGCGCGAGCGCCGCGTTCGGCCTCCCCGTCGGCGACGACGCCGGCGGCTACCGCTTCGACGTGTTCGAAGACCGGCGAAAACAGCTCCTCCGCGGACTGCTCGAATCCTGCGGGACGGTCTGTTTCAAATCCTCGACGGGGACGGTCGGCATCTCGTTCGTCCACGACGACCGGGCGCTCCTCGAAACCGTTGACCGACTGCTCGACGCCTGCCCGGTGAACGCGCCGACCGGCGAGATTGGAGAGACCTCGTCGGGCGGCTACTGGTTCGGCATCGACGACGACGCGGCCGCCGGCTTCGGCGAGTGGGTTTACGAGGGGAGCGACGGGACGAACCTGTTCGCGCCGACGCGGCGTCGAAAGCTCGTCCGCAGCCTCGAAGAGGCGGAGAACGCATGAGTCTCGAACGGCCCGACCCGGCGCTCGACGACGACGCGGTGCTCCTCGTCGGTCACGGTTCGCGCCGCGAGGCGTCGAACGAGCAGGTTCGGACCCTCGCCGCGAAGCTGGAATCGCGGCTGTCGGTCCCGGTGGACGCGGCGTACATCGAACTCGCCGAGCCGTCGATAGACGACGCGATAGAGTCGATGGCCCCGACCTGCCGGACGATGACCGTCGTCCCCCTCTCGCTTTTCGCCGCGAGCCACGTCAAAAACGACGTGCCGCTGGCGGTCCAGCGGGCCCGCGCGACCCACGACGACACCGAGTTCCGGTTCGGCTCGCATCTCGGAATCCACCCGTCGCTCGTCGACCTGCTGGACGAGCGGGCTCGCGCGGTCGAATCCGACCTCGGCGTCGACCGCGAGGCCGACGACGTGGCGGTCGTGCTCTGCGCCCGCGGGTCGAGCGACCCCGACTCGAACGGCGACGTGCACAAACTGGCGCGCCTGCTGTACGAGGGCCGCGAGTTCACCCGCGTCGAATCGGCGTTCATCGGCGTCACCACGCCCCGACTTGAGGAGACGCTCCACACGGTCGCTAAGGACCGCCCGGACGCGGTCGTCGTCCTCCCGTACATGCTCGGTGACGGCGTGCTGACGGGGCGAATCGTGGACAAAGCCGAGACGTTCGACGAGGAGTACCCCTACGTCGACGCGGGCGCATCGGGACCGCTCGGCACGGACGACCGGGTGGTCGAGACGCTGGCCGACCGCTATCAAGAGGCGCGGTCGGGGAGCGTCGAGATGTCCTGCGACACCTGCAAGTACAAGGTCGAACTCGCCGGCTACGAGGACGACGAGGGGGGCGCTCGGGCGATGCTCCGCTCGCTCGTCCACCAGGCCGAACACGCAGACCGGAGCGACGTGGACGACGACCCGCACGTCCACGACGCCCCCGAGAAGCACGTCGCGGTCTGTACGAACCAGACCTGCGCCGCGAGCGGCGCGGCGACCGTCCTCGAACAACTCAGACAGGGCGTGCGCGACGCCGACGACTGCGACGTGCACGTCTCGCGGAGTTCGTGTCTCGGCCAGTGCGGCGACGGCCCAATCGTCGCCGTCTACCCCGACAGCGTCTGGTACGGCGGCGTGACGCCCGACGACACAGAGCGCATCGTCTCGTCCCACCTCGAACGGGACCGCATCGTCTCGAACCTCGTCAACCAATCACTCTAATCATGGCCTGTGCAGAACTCGAAGCGCTCCGACTGGCGCTGTTGAACATCACCGGAACGACCGACGAACACGCGAAGCGACACGCCGAAGCCGAACTCGAAGACTACCTCGGCGACGCCGACCCCGGCCCGATTCAGGCGCTCGCGAACGCGAGCACCCTCGATGAGGCCCAACGACACCTCGACGCCGCGCTCGTCGACCTCGAAGAAGAGGCCACGCAAATCGACGACGACGACCCGCAATCGGGCTATCTTCGGGGACGGCTCATCGCCGTCCGCGACGCCGAGCGGTCGCTTCGCCGCATCCGCGAGGGAGCCGATGCGTTCCTCGACGACCTCGGAGAGGCGCACCACACGCTCCACGACGCCTTCCCCGTCGAGGACTGAACCGATGCCATCGGCTCCACCCTCGGCCCGCCGCGACCTCGGGTCGGTCGACCCCGCGAGCAGTCGCCACAACTGGACGCGCTCGGCGGTCGCCGCGACCGACGACGCCGTCTTCGTCGGAACCGCGGCCGGCCGCGTCGTCGCGCTGGAAACCGCTGCCGACTCCGGGCCCGACTCCGGCGACCGGTGGGAGGCGCGCGGCGACAACCCCGTCGTGTCGATGGCCGCCACCGACGACTTCCTCGTCGTCGGCGAGCGCGGCGGCGACGGACTCGTTCGCGTCCTCGACGCCGAGACGGGCGACGCCCGCTGGACGTACGCGACGACCGACGACGTGGGCACCGCGGCGAGAGATTCGCTGTTCTTCCGGCCCTACGTCGTCGACCTCGCGGTGACGGGCGACAGAGTCGTCGTCGCCGCCCGGCGGTACGAACGCGACGGCGACGAGCGAGTCTGGCGGAGCGTCGTCCTCGGGTTCGACCGCGACGGCCGGGTCGCGTGGCGCAGACGCGTCCACGCCTCGCCCATCGCGGTCGCCGCCGAGGGAGACCGCGTCGCCGTCGCGTACAACCGCTGTCCGAACCCCGAACAGGACGGCCTCGTGCTCCTCGACGCCCACACCGGCGGGCGAGTCGCGTCGTGGGACCCCGGCACCGACGGCGACCGGCGGGTCGGGGACGTGGCCTTCGCGGGCGACGCGCTGGCCGTCGCCAGCCACGGCGACAAGCGCGGCTACCTCCTCGATTTCGAGGGGGACGAGCGGTGGCGACTCGACCTCGCCACCGAGCGCCGCGTCGGCGACGAGACCGTCTACGCCTATCCGACCCACGTCTGCGTCGCCGACGGAACCGCCGTCTTCGTCACGGGGAACACGTTCGCGGAGTCGACCCGTGACCCGGACGCGCGACATCCCGACGAACACACCGCGGTCGGCGTCTCGGTCGATGGGGGCGAGCGCCTGTGGACCCGCGACACCGGCGGGTTCGCGCGGGCGACCGTCGCGGCCGGCTCGCGGGTGTTCGTGCCGTCCGCCCAGCACTTCCGGGAGCGAGAGGCCGAGCGCCACGGCGTCCACGCGTTCGAGTCGGCAGGAGGACACGTCCGGACCGACAGCCTCTCCGGCATTCCGACCGCGGTCGCCGCCGGCGGGGGCGTCCTCGCGGTGGTCGAAGAGCCGGTCGAGTACCACGACGAGGGCGTCACGCGCGGAGCCTACCGACTCCGCACGCGACCGATTCGATAGAAGAGACCATGCGACACGAGACGAGCGACACCCCGCTACTGCCCGTCCGCGAAGCGCTCGGCCTCAGCGACCCGCTCGGCCGACAGGTCGGAAAGCGGGATGCGCCGCGCGCCCGTCTCGGAGACGAGGATGTCGGTCACGCCGATGCCGTCATCGCCGGCGTCGACGACGACGACCGACGCGTCGGCGGTGGCGAGGCTCCGCGCCGCCGACCGGGTCTGTCCGGTGGGGCTGCCGTCAGCGACGGTAACCCGGCCGTCGGTGACGATGACAACGAGCGCGCTGTCGGCGTCCGAGCGGTCGATGACCCGGCGAGCGGCGTCGAGTCCCGAGGGAAGCGGCGTCCGGTCGCCCGTCGGGAGCTCCTTCAGGTGCCGCGCCGCCAGCGTGACGCTGTCGGTCGGCGGGAGCAACACCTCGGCGTCGTCGCCGGCAACAGCGACGAACGCGACCTCGTCGCGCTTCTCGTAGGCGTCTTCGAGGAGCGACAGCACGGTGCCTTTCGCCCGCCGCATGGCGGCGCGCATCGACGCGCTCGCGTCCACGACGAACACGACGAGCGTCTCGGCCGACCCGCGGGAAACCGCGGTTCTGAGGTCCGACCGGGTGACGCGGGACCGCCCGGCCGACGCGGCGGCGCGGACCGACGCCGGAACGTCGATGTCGTCGGTCTCGGTCGCCGGTTCGGTTCGCACCCGCGAGCCTCGACCCTGCCGCGACTCCCGCACCGCGGCGCGGCTCCCGTCACCCGGCGTCTCCGCGTCGAGGGCGGCGTCCTCGACCGGCGGGCGCTCGGAGTCACCGATAGCGGCCCGGCTCTGTCCGGGGAGAAGCGGCGTGGCCTCGTCGGGGTCGTCGCCGGAGTCACCGTCGCCGGAGCCGTCGGAGTCGCCGTCTTCGGAAGCTCCGTCTTCCGAATCGCCATTCTCGGCACCACTCTCGTCGGCTCCGCCGACCTCGCCGCCTCGGTCGTCGCCGCCGGCGTCGTCATCCCCGGCGTCAGAGTCGGGAGCCGCGCCGGGGGCGTCGCCGTCGGAATCGTCGGCGTCGGCGTCGCTGTCGCCTCCCTCGGCGCGTTCGCCGTCGTCTCCGCCGTCGCCACCGTCGCTATCGCCGTCGTCAGCACCACCCGCATCGTCACCGTCGTCAGCATCCTCGCCCTCATCCCGGTCTTCGTCCTCGTCGAAGTGGTCGTCGAGCACGTCGTCGAGGTCGGGGTCGTCGTCGAACGGGCGGCTCTGGAGTCGGTGCGGGAGCGCGAGCGCGGCCGCCTCGCGCACGTCGCTTTCGAGCACCTTCGTCCGGCCGTCGAGCGCCGCGAGGGTTCGGGCGGCGCGGGCGATGGCGATGTCGGCGCGGTGGCCCTCGACGCCGGCGTCGACGCAGAGTTCGGCGATGTCGCGCTTGAACTCGGTCGGGAGGGCGACCGAGTCGAGGCGGGCCGTCGCCTCGCGGAGCGCGGTTTCGAGTGCTGCGGTCTCCTCGCGGTGGGCGTCGCCGGCCGTCGCCGGGTCGTCGCCGTCTCCAAGCGCCCGGTCGATAATCGCCACGCGGTCGTCGATGTCGCGGCTGCCGACGACGGTCGCCTGGAGGGCGAAGCGGTCCCGGAGTTGGGGGCGAAGGTCGCCCTCCTCGGGGTTCATCGTCCCGACGAGAGTGAACTCGGCGGGGTGTTCGACGCTCACGCCGTCGCGCTCGACGCGGTTGACGCCGCTCGCGGCCGCGTCCAAAAGCAGGTCGACGAGGTGGTCGTCGAGGAGGTTCACCTCGTCTACGTAGAGGATACCGCGGTTCGCGCGGGCCAAGAGCCCGGGGTCGAACGACGCCTCGCCGTCGAGCGCGCCGGCAACGGAGAGCGTGCCCGCGACCCGGTCGCGGGTCGCGCCGAGCGGGAGCGTCACGAGCGGGACCGACCGGTGTTCGACCTCGTGGTCGTCGCGGGCGCGACACGAGTCGCACTGGCGGGCCGGGTCGTCCGGCTCGGGCGGGCAGCCGTACGGACAGTCCGCGACGACCGCCTGTTCGGGCAGGAGGTCCGAAAGCGCGCGGACCGCGGTCGACTTCGCGGTGCCCTTCTCGCCGCGGACGAGCAGGCCGTCGAGGTCGTCGTTGGCTCCGGCGGCCAACAACGCCCGTTTCAGTTCGTCTTGGCCGACGATAGCCGAGAACGGAAGCGTCTGAGTCGTCATCGAATACGAAAACGTAGTTGCAGTAAGACAATAACACTTTATCAATGACACCGACAATCGGACTGTACACAGCGACCGAAAACGAGTTGGGCGCGGTCCAGCGGGCCGCGCGCCGACTCGACGGAATCGACCTCGTCGTCCGCTCCGCGAGCGATTTGGACGACGTGACCGACGCGGACGCCTTCGTCGACGAGTTGGAGTCAGCGACCGCGGCCGTCTTCTGGCTCCACGGGGCCGAAGACAGCATGCCCGGCTACGACCACGCGGTCGAACGACTCGAAGCCGCGGGCGTGCCGCTCGTCGTCAAAGCCACGGGCGACGCCTTCGCGCGCCGAGACACGACCGTTTCCGACGCGGACCGCGGGCGCGTCTGCGACTACCTCGACCGCGGCGGCGCGGTGAACGTCGAGAACCTCTGTCGGTTCCTCGCCGCCGAGTACGCCGGCGTCGAGACCGAGGTCGACGACCCGGTCGAACTCCCGACTGAGGGCGTCTACCACCCGGACTACCCCGGCGTCGAGTACGACGAACTGCTCGATACGCACGACCCCGACAAGCCGACCATCGGCGTCTGGTTCTACGAGTCCCACTGGACGCACGCCAACACCCGGTACGTGGACGCGCTCGTGGAGCGACTGGAATCGCTCGGCGCGAACGTCCTCCCGGCGTTCTGCAACCCCGCGACCGACGAGGAGGGTCAAGAGAACGCTGAGTGGGTCGCGCGAAACTGGTTCTCCGACGACGACGGCCCCGTCGTGGACGCCGTCGTCAGCTCCTTCATGTTCTCGCTGTCGATGAGCGAGCGCGGCCGCGACGCCGACGACGAGGGCGCGGCCGCCGAGGACGTGTTCCTCAGCGAACTCGGCGTCCCCGTCTTGCAGGCAATCACGACCATGCGCTCTCGAAGCCGGTACGAATCGAGCGACACGGGCGTGATGGGCTTCGAACTCGCGCTGTCGGTCGCGCTCCCCGAGTTCGACGGCAACGTCATCACCCACCCGATAAGCGGGAAAGAGCGGATGGAAGACGAGGCGGGCGTCGGGAGCGCGCCGAAGCAGCACTTCCCCATCGAGGACCGCGTGGACCACGTCGCCCGCCTCGCGGTCAACTGGGCGCGACTCCGCCACCTGCCGAACGACGAGAAGAACGTCGCGGTCGTCCTCCACAACTACCCGCCGAGCGACGACGGCATCGGGACCGCCTTCGGGATGGACAGCCCCGAGAGCACGGTCAACCTCCTGTCCGAACTCCGGGAGCGGGGCTACGCCGTCGGTGACCTCCCCGCGGACGGGCAGGCGCTCATCGACGACCTCACCTCGCAGTTGACGCTGGACGACCGCTGGGTCGCCCCCGAGGACGTGCGGGACCTGAGCGTCGACGTGGTGTCGCCCGACCAGTACGCCGACTGGTTCGCTGACGCCGACGACCGCTTCCGCGACAACGTCATCGAGGAGTGGGGCGACCCGCCCGAGCGACCCTTTGCCATTCCGGGCGTCGAGTTCGAGAACGTCCTCGTGACCGTCCAGCCCCCGCGCGGCTTCGGGATGGACCCCTCGAAGGTGTACCACGATTCGGACCTCCAGCCGCCGCACGACTACGTGGCGTTCTACGCGTGGCTCCGCGAGGAGTTCGACGCCGACGCCGTGGTCCACCTCGGCACCCACGGGAGCCTCGAATGGCTCCCCGGCAAGACCGTCGGCCTGAACGGCGAGAGCGCGCCGGACCAACTGGTTTCTGACCTCCCGAACGTCTACCCGTACATCATCAACAACCCCGGCGAGGGGACGCAGGCCAAGCGCCGGTCGTACGCGGCCATCGTGGACTACCTCACGCCGGTCATGCGCACCGCGGGAACCTACGACGACCTCGCGGACCTCGAAGAACTCGCCCGCGAGTACCGCGAGGCGGGCATGGACGAGGCCCGCCCCGAGCGCGGCGACCAGCTCCGCGAACTCCTCCTCGACGCGGTCGACGACCTCGACCTCGCGGTCGAACTCGGGTTCGACGACGCAGACGCGGTCGGTGACGCAATCGACGGTGCGGATTCCGGTTCCGGCGTCGATGCCGACGCCGTCGGGTTCGACGAACTCGTCGAGCGCGTCCACGAGTACCTGACCGACGTGAAGACGACGCAGATTCGGATGGGCCTCCACACGATGGGCGAACCGCCCGAGCAGGACCGACTCGTGGAGTACCTCGTCGCGCTCACCCGACTCCCGAACGCGGACACGCCGAGCCTCCGCGAGAGCGTCGCGGGCGTCATGGGCGTCGAGTACGACCGGATGCGGGACGAGCCGGGGACGTACGACGACGACCTCGGGATGTACCTCTCGGAGGCCGCCGACCGCGTCTACGACCAGTGCGTCGAACTGGTGTCGGCTCTCGCGGAACGCGACTTCGACGTGCCCGAGTCGGAGGTCGACGCCGGCCCCGACGACGAGGTGAACATGAACCTGCTCGTGGTCGATATCGACCAACTCGGAGACGCGCGAGCCAAGCGCGGCGCGCACGACGACCTCCGCGAGGTGCTGGCGTTCATCTGCGACGAGGCGGCCCCGCGAATCGCGGCCGCCGAGGACGAGATTCCGCAGACTGCGGACGCCCTCGACGGCGAGTACGTCCGGCCCGGCGGCTCCGGCGCGCCGACCCGCGGCGGGGTGGACCTGCTGCCGACCGGGCGGAACTTCTACACGCTCGACCCGCGGAAAGTCCCGGCCAAACCGGCGTGGAGCGTCGGCGAGCGCGTCGCTGAGGGCGTCCTCGACCGCCACTACGACGACCACGGCGAGTACCCCGAGGAGTTCGGCGTCGTCGCGTGGGGGACGCCGACGGTCAGGACCCGCGGCGAGACCATCGCGCAGGTGCTCGCGTTCATGGGCGTCGAACCGGTGTGGACCGACGCGGGCCGCGTCGACGACGTGGAGCCGATTCCGCTGGACGAACTCGACCGGCCGCGAATCGACGTGACGACCCGCGTCTCGGGGCTGTTCCGCGACGCGTTCCCGCAGGCCGCGAGCGTCGTCAACGACGCCGTCGACGCGGTAGTCGACCTCGACGAACCCCACGAGATGAACTACGTGAAGAAACACGTCGAAGAGGACGCCGCCGAGTTCGAATCGGAGGGCGTCGACCCCGACGAGGCCGAGACACTGGCCAAACACCGCGTGTTCACGACGACGCCCGGCGGTTACGGCGCGGGGACGAACAAGGCCGTCGACGAGGGCGAGTGGGACGACCGAAGCGACCTCGCGGACGTGTTCGTCCAGTGGGGCGGCTACGCCCTCGGGAGCCGCGGGAAGGTGACCGAGGCCCACGACGCCTTCGAGCGCCGCTTGAGCGGCGTCGAGGCGACCGTGAAAATCGAAGACACCGCCGAGCAAGACGAGTTCGACTCCTCCGACTGGTACGCCTTCCACGGCGGGTTCGTCTCCGCGGTCGGTGAGATTTCCGGGAGCGACCCGGCGTCGTACGTCGGTGACTCCAGCGACCCCGACAACGTCAGCGTCTACACGAACGAGGAGAAGGTCCGCAAGGCGATGCGGGCGCGCGTCCTCAACCCCGACTGGCTCGACAGCATGGAAGAACACGGCTACAAGGGCGCGGGCGACCTCTCCACGACGGTCGACGTCGCGCTCGGCTGGGACGCGACCACGGGCGTCGTCAGCGACACCCTCTGGGAGAATCTCGCGGACGCCTACGCCTTCGACGAGGACCGACAGGAGTGGCTGCGCGACGTGAACCCGTGGGCGCTCGAAAGCATCACCGCGACGTTCCTCGAAGCCATCGACCGCGACCTGTGGGACGCCGACGAGAGCGTAAAAGAGCGGTTGCAGGACATCAATCTCTCGGTCGAAGGCGACCTCGAAGCGAACACGACGAACGCCATGACGCAGACCCAAACCCAATCCGATGACTGAACGAGACGCCTACGCCGACCTCGGCGCGACGACGCAGGAAGCGATGGATATCGCGGAGACGAGCATGGACATCGTCCGGACGTTCGTCCCCGACGAGACGCTGACCGACCGACTCCGACAGAAAGCCGTGCACTCGACCGGCGACATCGAGTTCCAGCACCTCATCCGGTGTCAGAACGACCCGGTCGTCGCGGGCGCGAGGGCCGTCATCGACGAGCGACCCATCGTGACCGACATCACGATGGCGAAAGCCGGCATCACCGGCCGCGGCCACGACTGCCCGGTGCGGAAGGCAATCGGCAACGGCGCCGAACTCGCCGCCGAGACCGGCATGACCCGGACCGCGGCCGCGGTGCTCGAACTCGACAAGGAGGGCGTCTACGACGGCGCTATCGCGGTCGTCGGCAACGCGCCGACCGCCGCGTTGGCGCTCTGCGACTGCATCGAAAACGGCACTCGCCCGGCGGCCGTCGTGGCGACGCCCGTCGGCTTCGTGAAGGCCGAAGAAAGCAGAAAGCGCGTCCGCGACGTAGCCGACGAGTACGGCGTGCCCGCGGTGACGAACGTCGGAAAGCGGGGTGGGAGCGGCCTCGCGGCCGCGCTCACGAACGAACTGATTCACGTCGCCAGCGACGTGCGCAACGGCGACGTGGACCTCGCGGACCATGAGTGAGGACGACCCCTACGACCTCGATTCGGGGCCGGACCCGGCGGCGTTCGCCGCGGCCGCGCCCGAGCAGGGCATCGATGAAGACGCCGCCGCGCCGGTGTACGCGGTCGGCGTCGGCCCCGGCAACCCCGAGTATCTGACGCCCCGCGGGCGGCGGGCGATTCGGGAGGCCGACGTGGTCGTCGGCTTCGAGACGGTCGTCGACTTCGTCGCCGACGAGACCGACGCCGACCTGCTCACCTGCGGCTACGCCGACGAGGCCGACGCGCTGTCCGAGTTCGGGCGGCGCGTCGCGGCCGGCGACCGGGGGACGGCGGTGCTCATGGGTGACCCGAACCACTCGGGATACCAGTTCCTCGGGAAGGTCGAGCGGGCCGTCGACCGGCCGGTGCGGGTGATTCCGGGCATCTCGTCGCTCCAGATAGCCGCGAGTCGCGCCCGGACGCCGATGGAGGACACGCGGTTCGTCACGCTCCACAAAAGCGGGTCGCTCGACGCCGACCTCGACCGATTGGCCGAGGCGGCCGGCGAGCGTCACCTGCTCGTCCTGCCGCGACCGTTCGACTGGATGCCGGGCGACATCGCCGAGTTCCTCCTCGATGCGGGCGCGGACCCCTCGCTGGACGCGCTCGTACTCGAACGGCTGACCCACGACGACGAGCGAATCACCCGAACGACGCTCGGAAACCTGCGCGACTCGGCCGGCGGGAGCGGCCCCGACTCGACGCCGTACTCGGACCTCTCGGTGCTCGCCGTCAGAGCGCCCGTCGGCGCGGCGGACTGAGCCGCCTCCCTCCCCCCGCCCCGCTCGAAGGTAGTTAGGCTCGCCTAAATTCCGAAGACGTTTTAACCATTTAGGGAGGCCTAAAAGACATGGCAAACGACGGACAAAGCGGACGGGAATCGACGCGGCGCGAGTACCTCCAGTACGGCGGCGCGGTCATCGCAGGCGGCCTGCTCGCCGGCTGTACCGGCGGGGGCGGGTCGGGGACGACGACGACGGGGTCCGAGTCCGAGACGACCACGGCCGCGACGACCGAGGCGGCGACGGAGACCGAAACCGAGACAGAGGCAGAGACGACGACCGAGGCGGCGGAGTCCTACTCGGTGTCGATAGAGCCGGTCGGTGAGGTCGCCTTCGACTCGGTCCCGGAGACGTGGATCGCGAACAACGGCAGTTGGGCCGACATGGGCGTCGCGCTCGGGCTCGACGCGCCGATGGGCGTTTGGCTCCCCGGCCGGTACCACACGCAGTACTACGACGAGATTCCGGACGTGAGCGTCGACAAGTCGTCCATCCGCCAGCTGTGGGGCGACAGCGGCGTCGGCAAGGAGCAGTTCTACGAGCTGAACGCGGACGTGCACATCGCCGACCCGAACTTCCTCCTGAACCGCGGCCAGTGGAGCGAGGCCGACATCGAGGAGATCAGCACGCAGGTCGGGCCGTTCTTCGGCAACAGCATCTTCTCGCGCGGCTACGCGTGGCACGAGGACTACCGCTACTACACCCTCTACGAGGCGTTCGAGAAGTTCGCGCAGGTGTTCCAGCGCGAGGACCGCTTCGAGGCGTTCGAACAGGTCCACGAGGAGTTCCAGTCGAACCTCGCGCCGGTCGTCCCCGCGCAGGGCGAGCGACCCTCGGCCGCCGTCGTCTGGGCCGGAGGCGACGAGCCAGAGGAGTTCTACCCCTACGTCATCGACGAGGGGACGAGCTTCAAGCATCTCAACGACCTGAAAGTCAACGACGCGCTCGCGACGACCGAGGTGCGGGACTTCTACAGCAACCGCGGCGCGGTCGACTTCGAGACGCTGCTTGAGGTCGACCCCGAAGTGCTCCTCGTGCGCGGACAGGAAGCCAAGACACGCGAGGAGTTCCAGAACACCGTGGTCTCGTTCATGGAAAACCACGAGGTGGCGGGCGAACTCACCGCCGTCCAGAACGGCGATGTCTACCGCGCCGGCGCGCTCTATCAGGGCCCCATCACGAACCTCGTCGCGACGGACCGCCTCGCGCGGACCCTGTACGACGCCGACGAGCGCCTGTTCGACGCCCAGCGCGTCGCGGACATCGCCAACGGGAATCTGTAACTCGCCCCGAGCTCGCGGCCCCGCTTTCTCTCTTCGCCCAACCGTCGAGCGGCGCGTCCCGCCAGAACGCTTATCATATTTTAGGCTAGCCTAAAAACATGGCAGTGAGACAAGATGTGGGCGTGTCCCCGGTGGTCACCGCAGCGTGGCTCACCGAGGGAGAACCCCCGCTCATGGAGGTGTTCAGCCGAGCGAAAGCGAGATGAGTCAGCGGCGGGGCGGGGCGGACCCCGGCACGC
This sequence comes from Haloferax sp. ATCC BAA-644, assembly GCF_000336975.1. Classification (NCBI taxonomy): domain Archaea; kingdom Methanobacteriati; phylum Methanobacteriota; class Halobacteria; order Halobacteriales; family Haloferacaceae; genus Haloferax; species Haloferax sp. ATCC BAA-644. The sequence goes on along the minus strand of NZ_AOLF01000003.1, from coordinate 61,846 downwards.
GACCGACCACCGGCCCCGTCCGTCGGAAGAGCACCCAACTGGACCGTGGGACCGGTCGCCGCGAGTCGGTCGTCGCGGCCGACGAGCGGTTGCGCTGTCCTGAAATTTTCACTAAAAATCTTATTGCAGTAAACCTTTTGTGTTTTTAGGCCGGCCTAAAGAATGTATGCTCGACAGCGATAGACCGACGACGAATCAACGGAGGGAAGCGCGATGACCGACCCGGCAGCCGGCAACGAGGCGTTGCTCGAACAGCAGGCCGCCCGCGAGTCGAGCGCGCGGACCTATCCCCGACACCTCCCGCACGCGATACGGGAGGCCTCGGGCGTCACCGTCACCGACATGGACGGCGAGGAGTACTACGACTGCCTCGCGGGGGCCGGCACGCTCGCGCTCGGACACAACCACCCGAGAGTGGTCGAGGCGATGGAACGCGTCCTCGCGGAGGACCGCCCGCTCCACACCCTCGACATCACGACGCCCGTCAAGGAGCGGTTCGTCGACACGCTGTTCGACAGCCTCCCCGACGAGTTCGCTGACAGCGCGCGGGTGCAGTTTTGTAGCCCCGCCGGGACCGACGCCGTCGAGGCCGCGCTCAAACTCGTCAAAACCGCGACGGGCAACCGGAGCGTTCTCGGGTTCCAGGGCGGCTACCACGGCATGACCAACGGCGCGCTGAGCCTGATGGGCGACACCGACCCGAAGGAGGACGTGCCCGGCCTGATGCCCGACGTACACCACCTTCCGTATCCGTACGAGTATCGGTGTCCGTTCGGCGTCGGCGGCGACGAGTGCCACGAACTCGCCGCCCGGTACGTCGAACGCACGCTCGACGACCCCGAAAGCGGTATCACCGAGCCCGCGGGGATGGTGGTCGAACTCGTGCAGGGCGAGGGCGGCGCGATTCCCGCGCCCGACGACTGGACCCGCGAGATTCGGCGGATGACCCGCGAACGAGACATCCCGCTGGTCGTCGACGAGATTCAGACCGGTCTCGGCCGGACCGGCGAGCTGTACGCCTTCGAACACGCCGACATCGTCCCCGACGCGGTCACGCTCTCGAAGGCCATCGGCGGGTCGCTCCCGCTTTCGGTCGTCGTCTACGACGAGTCGCTCGACGTCTGGGAGCCGGGTGCGCACGCCGGCACCTTCCGGGGGAACCAGCTGGCGATGGCCGCCGGCATCGCAACCATCGAGCACGTGCTCGAACACGACCTCGACGACCACGCCGCGCGCATGGGCGAGCGGCTCCGCGGTCACCTCGACGCGACCGAGCGCGCCCACGACGCCGTCGGCGACGTTCGCGGCCGCGGGCTGATGCTCGGCGTCGAACTCGTCGACCCCGCGGGTGAACCCGACGCCTGCGGGCGCTACCCGGCGCATCCGGACCTCGCTGACGCCGTCCGCGAGGCGTGTTTCGACCGCGGTCTCATCGTCGAACTCGGCGGCCGCCACGGGAGCGTCGTCCGGTTTCTCCCGCCGCTCGTCGTCAGTCCGAGCGACGTGGACGCCATCGGGAGCATCTTCGCGGACGCCGTGGAGGCCGCAATCGAGGACGTCGACGCCGACGGCCGCCGGGAGGTCGCCGCATGAACGGCGTGGGCGATGTCGACGGCGTCGATGAGCGCCGTGACCCGCGACCGGACGCCGCGAAGTGGTTCCTGAGCGGCGACGACGACGACCGGGCGCGCTACCGCGACGCGATGCGGCGGGCGTGCGACCTCGTCCTCGACGAGTTCGCCGCGGAGGCGACGCCGTACTCGGGGGCGACGCCCGAAGAACTCGACGACGCGCTCGCTCGGTTCGAGATGCTGCCCCACGAGGGCGACGGCGTGGTCGCGGCGCTCGACCGTACCGAACCAATTCTGCGGAACTCGGTCGGCGTCTCCGACCCGACCTGCATCGCGCACCTCCAGTGTCCGCCGGCGATTCCGGCGCTCGCGGCCGAAGTGCTCCTGACGGCGACGAACCAGTCGATGGACTCGTGGGACCAGAGCCCCGCCGCGACGCAGCTCGAACGGCGGTTCGTCGGGGAGCTGTGCGACCTGTTCGGCTACGAGGACGGCGACGGCGTGTTCACCAGCGGCGGCACGCAGTCGAACTTCGTCGGCCTGCTCCTCGCCCGCAACAAGGTCGTTTTGGAGGAGTACGGCGTCGACGTCCAGCGCGAGGGGCTGCCGCCGGAGGCGCGGGACCTGCGTATCCTCTGTTCGGCCGACGCCCACTTCACCGCCACGCAGGCCGCTTCGCACCTCGGCCTCGGTGAGAACGCCGTCGTCACCGTCCCGACCGACGACGACCGCCGCCTGTCGATGGCGGCGTTCGACGAGGCGGTGGCGGACCTCCGCGACCGCGGGAAGCGCCCGTTCGCAATCGTCGCCACCGCGGGGACGACGGACTTCGGGAGCATCGACCCGTTAGGCCCGCTGGCCGACCGCGCGGCCGAACTCGACTGCTGGTACCACGTCGACGCCGCGTGGGGCGGCGCGCTCGCCCTGAGCGACGACCACGCCGACAAACTCGCCGGTATCGAGGCCGCGGACTCCGTCGCAGTCGACTTCCACAAGCTGTTCTACCAGCCGATTAGCTGCGGCGCGGTGCTCGTCCGCGACGCGTCGGCGTACGACCTCATCGACCGCAACGCGGCCTATCTGAACCCGGAGCGCGACGACGACGCGGGCGTGCCGAACCTCGTCTCGAAGTCGGTCCAGACCACCCGGCGGTTCGACGCGCTCAAACCCTTCGTGACGATGCAGGCGCTCGGCCGCGAGGGGCTGGCGTCGATGGTCGAGTACACCATCGACCTCGCCGACGACGCCGCGAGGCTCGTCGAGGCCGACCCCGACCTCCGTCTCGTCCACGACTCCGACCTGAACGTCGTCGTCTTCCGGTACGTCCCCGACCGGGAACAGGAAGACGACCCGGCCGACGGCCCGAGCGCCGACGACCTGAACGAGGCCATCCGCGACTCGCTCCTCGATAACGGCGAGGCCGTGGTGGCCCGCACCACCGTCGACGGCGAGACCTGCCTGAAACTGACGCTCCTGAACCCCCGAACGACGCGCGAGGACCTCCGAGCCCTCCTGCGCGAGATTTCGGCCCGCGGAACCGCTCTCGAACCGACGACCGACGACCGACACGCATGAACCCGAACGACACAGCCGAGTCAGCGACGATACACAGCTTCCTGAACTGCTACCTCCGGGAGACCGGCGACTACGCCGTCGTCCCAGCCGGGGACGTGCCGGTCGAGGCGGACGCCGAGGTAGTCGTCCACGCGCCGCTCTCTCAGCAGGGCGTGGACCTCTACGTCCCGCTTTCGTACCGCTCGCCGACGGGTCGCCACCAGTTCGACCTACCCGGCGTCTACCGGCTTCCCGATGGCGAGACGTTCCCCCTCGACTACACGGTGCTCGTGACGCTCGTCACGACCGAACTCAGACTCGACCGCGACGACACCGGCGCGGCCGACGAACTGCTCCTGCGGGTCGTCAAGAGCTGCCAGAACATCGAGCGGTTCGTCGAGGCCCGGCGCGACGACGAGGAGCGACTGTACGGCTTCGACACCACCTTCCGCGACGCCGAACAGTCGCTCGTCTTCGGCCACCCGCTCCACCCGACGCCCAAGAGCAGACAGGGAATCCCGGCCCACGAGTCGCGGAGCTACGCGCCCGAACTCCGCGGGTCGTTTTCGCTCGCGTACTTCAGCGCCGACCCCGAGTTCGTCTCGCAGGACTCCACTCGCGAGGAGTCGGCGGCCGAGTGGGTCAAGTCGGCCCTCCGCGCGGACGAGTCGGTCCCCGAGTCGTTCGTCACCGAACGCGTCGAGGGCGACGAGGTGTTGCTTCCCGTCCACCCGTGGCAGGCGGACTACCTCCGGGCGCAACCCGAGGTGCGGGCGCACCTCGGCGACGGCCTCGAATACGTCGGCCAAGTCGGCCGGGAGTTCTACCCCACCTCGTCGGTGCGGACGCTGTACGCCCCGGACGCGCCGTTCATGGTCAAGGGGTCGCTGAACGTCAAAATCACCAACTCCGAGCGGGCGAACAAGCGCCCGGAACTGGAGCGCGGCGTCGCCATCACGGAACTGCTGGACACCGAACTCGGCGGCGACCTCGACTCCCGCTTCCCGGCGTTCGACATCGTCCGCGACCCGGCGTATCTGACGGTCGACCTCTGCGACGGCGAGTCCGGCTTCGAGACGATCCTGCGCGAGAACCCCTTCCGCGGCAACGCGGCGGCGAACGCGACGCCCGTGGTCGGCCTCTGTCAGGACCACCTCGGAGACGGGTCGTCGCGGCTGGCGACGCTCGTGGAGGGCATCGCCGACCACGAGGGACGGGCCACTCCGGCGGTCGCAGAAGACTGGTTCAGACAGTATCTCGAACTGTCGGTCCGGCCGGTGCTGTGGCTCTATCTCGAACGCGGGCTGGGCGTCGAGGCCCACCAGCAAAACAGCGTGCTGACCCTCGACGGCGGCTATCCGGAGACGTTCCGCTACCGCGACAATCAGGGCTACTACCTCCCCGAGTCGATGTACGACGAGGTTGACGCGCTCCTGCCGGGCATCGGCGAGCGCGCCGACACCGTCTGTCCGGACGCCGTCGCCGACGAGCGCATCCGGTACTACGTCGTCATCAACAACGTCTTCGGCCTCGTCAACGCCTTCGGGACGGCCGGACTGGTGGACGAGCGACGCCTCCTGGGCGTCCTCCGCGACGAACTCGAATCGCTTCGCCGGTACGACCGGCCGTCGTCGTCGCTGCTCGACGACCTCCTCACCAACCCGACGATTCCGTGCAAGGCGAACCTGCTCACGCGGTTCCACGACATGGACGAACTGGAGGGGTCGCTGGCGAACCAGTCGGTGTACGCCGACATCGACAACCCGCTCGTCACGGAACTGGAGGTGCCAGCGCCATGACCGACGCACCGGCGACCGCGACCGCGAACGCGGCGACTGCCGACGCGGGCCGCGAGTACGCCTACCGCGTCCGCGACGAGTCCATCGACCGGACCATCGCCTTCGCGGAAGTCGACCCGGCGCTGGACGTCGACCGCCTCCACGCGTGGCTCGGCTCGGACCACGTGAAGCCGTACTGGCAACTCGACCTTCCGAAGCCGGCGTTTCGGGCGAAACTCGACGAGAAGTTGGCCGACGACCATCTCACCCCGTACGTCGGCCTGCTCGACCACACGCCGATGAGCTACTGGGAGACGTACCGCGCGGCCGACGACGTGGTCGCAGACTGCTACGACGCCGCCCCCGGAGACCGCGGGGTCCACCTGCTCATCGGGCCGCCGGAGTATCTCGGACACGGCTACTCGATACCGCTCTTGCGGGCGATGACGGCGTTTCAGTTCCGCGCGACCGACGCGACCCGCGTCGTCAGCGAACCGGACGTGCGAAACGAGCGGGTCATCCACGTCTTCGAGCGATGCGGCTACGAGCCGCAGCGACGCATCGACCTCCCGGACAAGGAGGCCCTGCTGATGCACTGCGAGCGCGACCGGTTCTTCGACACGGTGGCCGAGAATGCGGAGACGGAGGTGAGCCGATGAGCGAGCCCCGCGTCCACGACGTGGTCGGAATCGGTCTCGGCCCGTTCAATCTCGGACTGGCGGCCCTGCTCGACGGCGCGCCCGAGGACGTGGACGCGGCGTTCCTCGAACGGGACGCCGAGTTCGCGTGGCACGAGGGGATGCTCATCGAGGGGACGACCCTCGAAGTCCCGTTCCTCGCGGACCTCGTGACGCTGGCCGACCCGACGAGCCCCCACAGCTACCTCAACTACCTGCGGGAGACCGGCCGCATCTACGAGTTCTACTTCTACGAGACGTTCCAGATTCCCCGGCGGGAGTACAACGACTACCTCCGGTGGGTGGTCGACCGACTCGACGCCTGCCGGTTCGAACGCGAAGTGACCGAGGTCCGCTGGGACGACCGCGAGGAGTGGTACGCGGTCACCGCGCGGAATCCGGACACCGGCGACCGCTTCGAGTACCGCGCCGAGAACCTCGCGCTCGGCATCGGCTCCCGGCCGCATGTTCCCGAACACCTCCGTGGACACCCGACCGAAGACGTGTTCCACACGGCGCGGTATCGTGGTTCCCGCGAGCGCGTCGTGGAGGCGGACACGGTCACCGTCGTCGGGTCCGGGCAGAGCGCCGCCGAGGTGTTTCAGGACCTCCTGGAGCGCCAGCCCGACCACGGCTACCGGCTCGATTGGCTGACTCGCTCTGACGGGTTTTTCCCCATGGAGTACTCGAAGCTCGGCCTCCAGCACTTCACCCCCGAGTACGAGCGGTACGTCTACGACCTGCCGCAGGCGGTGAAAGACGACCTCGTCCCGAATCAGGACCTGCTGTACAAGGGCATCGACCCGGAGACGAGCGCCGAGATTTACGACCTGCTCTACCGGCGCTCTGTCGGCGGCCGCGACCCCGACGTGGGGCTGTTTGCGATGACCGAAGTCCGCGACATCGAGGCCGTCAACGACGCGTACGCCCTCGACTGTCACCAGTGGCAGGCCGAGGAGTCGTTCGTCCACGAGAGCGAGGTCGTAATTCTCGGGACGGGCTACGAGCGACCGATTCCAGCGTTCCTCGAACCGCTGGAAGACGCCATCGACTGGGACGAACAGGGGCGGTTCGGCGTGACCGAAGACCACCGGCTCGCGGTCGACGCGCCGGGTGACGTGTTCCTCCAGAACGCCGAGGTCCACACCCACGGCGTCGGCGTTCCGGACCTCGGGCTCGGGTGCTACCGGAACGCGAAGTTCGTCAACCGACTCGTCGGCCGCGAGGTGTATCCCGACGACGTCGACACCGTCTTTCAGGACTTCTCGGTGGCGCAGTTCCTCGACCACGCACCGAACGCTTCCCGCGCCGAGGGAAGCGAGACACCACCCACGCCGACGCAGGACGACTAACGATACCGATGAATCCGAACGACACCACGCTGCAGGACGCACTGGACCCGGAGGTCTGGGAGACGGTCGAACGCCGCCTCCTGACGAAGATGCTCGAAGAGTTCGCCTACGAGGAGATAATCGAGCCGCGGACGGTCGACGCCGGCGACGACCGCCACGGCTACCGGTTCGACCTCGGCGAGGTGAGCTACCGGTTCGAGGCCGCCGACCGGCTGATGGACAGCCTCCACGTCTACGGCGACACGGTCGAGCGGCGGGCCGACGGGACGTGGGAGTCGCTCCGCGACCCCCTTCGACTGCTTCGCGACCTCGGAGAGACGACCGACCTCGACGGCCTGACCGAAGGGAACCTCGTCCGCGAGTACAAGCGGACGCTGCTCGCTGACGCCCACATCGAGTCGCGAAAGCGGGACCGGGAGGACTTCGACCCGACGGACCTCGACTACGCCCGCCTCGAAGGCGAGATGGAGGGCCACCCGTGGATTACGTACAACAAGGGGCGACTCGGCTGGGGCTACGACGACTACAAGCGGTACGCGCCCGAGCGCAAAGCGCCGGTGACGCTCTCGTGGGCGGCGGTCCGCAAGGAACACGCGACGTTCGTCGGGACCGAGGCGGTCGACCACGACTCGCTCGTCAGCGGCGAACTCGGTGATCACTACGAGCGCTTCCGAAGCCGCCTCGACGCGAAGGGGTACGACCCGGACGCCTACTTCTTCATGCCGGTGCACGACTGGCAGTGGGAACACACCGTCGTCCCGCTGTTTCCCGACCACATCGCGGCCGGCGATATCGTCCCGCTCGGTGACGGGCCGGACGAGTACCTCCCGCAACAGTCGGTCCGGACCTTCGTCAACGTCGACGACGCCGAGAAACACCACGTGAAGGTTCCGATGCGGATTCTCAACACGCTCGTCTGGCGGGGGCTTCCCGGCGAGCGGACCGAACTCGCGCCGACGGTCACGGAGTACATCAAAGGCATCTACGAGCGAGACGACTTCCTCCAAGAACAGGGGTTGATTCTCCCCGGCGAGATTGCGGGGCTCAACTACGACCACGCGGACTTCACCGACATCGACGGGTCGCCGTACCAGTACCACGAACTGCTGGGCGCGGTCTGGCGGGAGTCCATCTACACGTTCCTCGAAGACGACGAACGGGCGATTACGCTCTCGTCGCTGATGCACGTCGACGGCGCGGGCGAGCCCTTCGTCTCGCGGCTGGTCGAGCGGTCGGGGCTCAGCCTCGACGAGTGGCTGGGCGAGTTCTTCGACACCGTCTTGCCGCCGCTGTTGCACTTCCTCTATCGCTACGGAACGGTGTTCTCCCCGCACGGCCAAAACACCATCCTCGTCGTCGAAGACGGCGTCCCCACGCGACTCGCGGTCAAGGACTTCGCGGACGACGTGAACGTGAGCGACCAGTCGCTCCCGGAGTTGGAATCGCTCCCCGACGACGTGCACGACGTGCTTCGGAAAGAGCCGCCCGAAGGGCTCTGTCAGTTTATCTTCTCCGGGCTGTTCGTCTGCGTCCTCCGGTACGTCGCCGACGTGCTCGAAGAACACGAGTCATACCCCGAACGGGAGTTCTGGACGCACGCGCGGCGCGCGATTCTCGACTATCAAGCGCAGTTCCCCGAACTCCAATCGCGGTTCGACCTGTTCGACCTGCTCCGACCGGAGTTCACGAAGCTCAGTCTCAACCGGAACCGCATCTTCGACTACGGCTACGACGACTCCCCCGGTCGTCCGCACGCTTCCGAACACGGAACGGTGACGAACGCGCTCTACGAAGTCGCGGACGAGCGACCGGACGGCGCGAGTCAGACGGGCACGGCGGACGACTGACCCGCTGAGCGGACTCGAAACGTCGGCTCCGCCGACTGCCCTCCCCACTACCGAGTCACCACCGCGGAGCTAACCGTTCGTCCTCGACTACGCGTCACGACGAGCGAGGGCCGTGGAACCGAACGATGGGGGCAAACCGATTTGAAAATGTCCATCAGACACACGATTACAGCATGAGACGGCATCTGCGTCCGCTAGTCGCGGCCACATATCCGAGACGAAAACAGCGCACGCAGGCACAAAAATAGACACCGACAAGGACTGACAGAACCTCAAACCGGTGGTTACGGAAGATTCGAACAGCACCGGGAATTGTTTCGTCCAAGAAAGGGCAGAGAACAAGTGGCGAGAGACAATCGTGAAATGAGGTGAGACCGACAATTGACCACGGTCGATATTGTGGTATATGGGAACTATTATCGAGAGGCGAATAGTTGGTGGACCGACAGTAGTGACGTGATGAGCCCCCGTTTCGAGAGACGGGTGACAGCGGGAGCCGGTCGACCGAAGCACCCAGACCGGGGAGCCTCTAGAGAAACGTCCGCGTTCACCGCACCACCGTTCTCCCGACCAGAACACTTATTCAGATACTTGATAACGAATAATCATGGACGCCAAACACCCGGTTCGAACCACCGAGAAGACGCTGGCACTGGTCGAGGAGTTGATGCAGAAAGGACCCTGCGGGGTCACGGAACTGGCCGGCGACCTCGACATGGGAAAGAGCGCGGTCCACAACCACCTGACAACGCTCCAGAAACACGGGTACGTCCTCAAGGACGGCGACGACTACCGCGTCGGGTTGAAGTTTCTCGAAGTCGGCGGCCACAGTCGGAAGTCGATGGAAGTGTATCAGGTCGCCGAGCCAGAGGTCAAATCGCTCGCCGCCGACACGGGCGAACTCGCCAACCTCCTCGTCGAAGAACAGGGGATGGGCGTCTACCTGATGCGAGCGAAAGGCGACGACGCCGTGGACCTCGACACCTACGCGGGCCTTCGGACGAACCTACACACGACGGCGCTCGGGAAGGCGATTCTCGCGAACCTCCCGGAGTCGCGGGTGGACGAGATAATCGAGCGTCACGGGCTCGAACAGAAGACGCCGAAGAGCATCGGCACGCGGCAAGAGCTGTTTCAGGTGCTCGAAGGAGTTCGCGAGCGAGGCTACGCCATCGACGACGGCGAACGTCTCGAAGGCCTGCGCTGTCTCGCCGCACCCATCAAATCCTCGTCCGGCGAGGTGCTCGGAGCCATCAGCGTCTCCGCTCCGGCTAGCCGCGTCAGCGACGAAGACCTCCACGGGGCGCTTCCCGAACGCGTCCTGAGCGCGGCGAACGTCGTCGAACTCAACATCAACTACTGACGCCCCTCGTTCGCTATCTCGGAACAGCAGCAGCCCCACACGAATCATCGACGCAGGACCGTATTAACGTAGTTCCCGACGGACGATGACGATAGACGATTACACGAGTACGCTTGTAATTTTCACGACAATAGTTCCGTCAATGCTATTCTGATATAGAGAATGGGGAGGTATCGAGCCGGAACGACAGCATCGGCGGGGGTGGGACACGAAGGAGGAGAGGAGAGGAGAGGGGGGAGCAAAATAACGAGGTGATGGCAGACGGTCGCCGTCGGCGACCGAGTGGGACGCTCAGTAGCTGTCGTAGACGGTCTTTTCGATGGTGTAGAAGTCGAGACCGGCGTCGCCCTGCTCGCGCCACGTCTCGGACGAGGAGCGCTTGAACCCGCCGAAGGGGACGTGGAGTTCGAGGCCGGTCGTCTTGTCGTTGACCTTCACCACGCCGGCTTCGACCTCGTCGACGAAGCGGTTCGCCTCGGTGTGGTCGTCGGTGACGATACTGGCCGACAGGCCGTAGTCGACGTCGTTCGCGACCGCCAGCCCCTCGTCGAAGTCGCTCACTTCGATGACGGCGACGACCGGGCCGAAGACCTCCTCCTGTGCGATGCGCATCTCGGGGTCCACGTCGGTGAACACCGTCGGCTCCACGAAGTGACCCGTCTCGACTGCCTCTCCCTCGGGGACGCCGCCGCCGGCGACGAGCGTCGCGCCCTCGGCCTCGGCGATGTCGATGTATTCGAGCGTCGAGGAGAGTTCGGACTCGCTGACCTGCGGGCCCATCTCGTGGTCGGTACCGGGGCCGACGTCGAGGGACTCCGCGCGGTCGACGAGCTCGGCCACGAAGTCGTCGTACACGTCCTCGTGGACGATGGCGCGGGAACAGGCCGTACACGACTGGCCGGTGGTTCCGAACCCGCCGTTGGCGACGATGTCGGCGGCTTCGGCGGGGTCCGCGGAGTCCGCGACGAGCGTCGGGTTCTTCCCGCCGAGTTCGGTCTGGACGCGCTTGCCGGCGTCTGTGGCCTGCTCGTACACCATCTCACCGACTTGACTGCTGCCGGTGAAGGAGACGAGGTCCGTGCCCTCGTTGCCGATGAACTCGCTGCCGACCGAGCTACCGGGTCCGGTGACGACGTTGAGGACGCCGTCCGGGAGGCCGGCCTCGTCGAGCGCGCGGGCGATTTCGATGACGACGCCGGGCGCGATGGAGGCGGGCTTGAGGACGACGGTGTTGCCGGCGGCGAGCGCCGGGACGAGCTTCCACGCCGGAATCGCAATCGGGTAGTTCCACGGCGTGATGAGCGCCGCGACACCCACCGGCTCCTGCCGCGTGTAGAGGTTCGTGTTCGCCCCGCTCGCACCCTTCTTCGTGCCGCCGAGGTCGGCGGCCTTCGACGAGAAGTAGTGGAAGATGTCGATGGCGCGCTGTACCTCGCCCGCCGCTTCGGGCCGCGCCTTCCCCTCCTCGGCGATGAGAATCTCCGTCAGTTCGTCCTTCCGCTGGGCGAGGAGCGTCCCCGCCTCGCGGAGGATGCGCCCGCGCTCGGGGCCGGGCGTGTTTCGCCACTCGTCTTCCGCCGCGACGGCGGCATCGACGGCCGCCGCGGCGTCGTTCTCGTTCGAGTGCTGATACGCCGCGACCACTTCGCTCGGATTCGCGGGGTTCGTCACCTCGGTCGTCTCGCCGGTCTCCGAGGTCACCCACTCGCCGTTGACGTAGTTTTTACTAGGGTCCGTCATCGGGTACACGTTCTGTCTTCCGACATACAACTCTTGCGGAGCTGTCACTATTTGTTGGCTGTCGACGAGGGGGCGAGTTCGGGAGCGCGCGTCGGGGTGAGCGACGGACTACCGACCCACACACTTTTGTAGTGGCTTTCGAGATATACGTGCGCAATGGTTGAGCAAGCGAAGCTTAGCGACCCGAACGCGGAGTACACGATGCGCGACCTGTCCGCGGAGACGATGGACATCACGAATCCGCGAGGTGGCGTCCGCGACGCCGAGATTACCGACGTACAGACGACGATGGTCGACGGGAACTACCCGTGGATTCTCGTCCGCGTCTACACCGACGCGGGCGTCGTCGGCACCGGCGAGGCCTACTGGGGCGGCGGCGACACCGCCATCATCGAGCGGATGAAACCGTTCCTCGTCGGCGAGAACCCCCTCGACATCGACCGCCTCTACGAGCACCTCGTCCAGAAGATGTCCGGCGAAGGCTCCGTCTCGGGCAAGGTCATCTCCGCCATCTCGGGCATCGAAATCGCGCTCCACGACGCCGCCGGAAAGCTCCTCGACGTGCCCGCCTATCAGCTCGTCGGCGGGAAGTACCGCGACGAGGTGCGCGTCTACTGCGACCTCCACACCGAAGACGAGGCCAACCCGCAGGCCTGCGCCGAGGAGGGCGTCCGCGTGGTCGAGGAACTCGGCTACGACGCTATCAAGTTCGACCTCGACGTGCCCTCGGGCCACGAGAAGGACCGCGCGAACCGCCACCTCCGCAACCCCGAAATCGACCACAAGGTCGAAATCGTCGAGGCCGTCACCGAGGCCGTCGGCGACCGCGCGGACGTGGCGTTCGACTGCCACTGGTCCTTTACCGGCGGGAGCGCCAAGCGCCTCGCGTCCGAGCTAGAAGACTACGACGTGTGGTGGCTCGAAGACCCCGTGCCGCCGGAGAACCACGACGTGCAGAAGCTCGTGACACAGTCCACGACGACGCCCATCGCGGTCGGTGAGAACGTCTACCGGAAGTTCGGCCAGCGGACGCTGCTCGAACCGCAGGCGGTGGACATCATCGCGCCCGACCTGCCCCGCGTCGGCGGCATGCGCGAGACGCGGAAGATTGCCGACCTCGCGGACATGTACTACATCCCCGTGGCGATGCACAACGTCTCGTCGCCCATCGGGACGATGGCCTCCGCGCAGGTCGCCGCGGCCATCCCGAACTCGCTTGCCCTCGAATACCACTCCTACCAGCTCGGCTGGTGGGAGGACCTCGTCGAGGAGGACGACCTGATTCAGAACGGTCGCATGGAGATTCCCGAAAAGCCCGGCCTCGGGCTGACGCTCGACCTCGACGCCGTCGGAGAACACATGGTCGAAGGAGAGACGCTCTTCGACGAGGAGTAACGCGACACCGAGAGCGAGACTGTCCCACAGCGGCCGCGACAGCCTGACAGACCACACCCATAACCCGGACGCACCACCGCGGGCGAGAACCGTGAGCATCTCTCGCCCCGCGGCGCGCCCGCCGCGGCCGCTTTTTCACTCGCCGGAGTTCGAGACCGGAGCGACGCGACTCGCGGTTGCAGTCGCGACGCTGACGGCAGATAACCTGACGGCTGACAGCGGCGCGCGAACCGCGGACGAAAAGGAAACCGCGGTGACCGGTCAGTTCGAGACGAACGCGTCGATGGCGCGGTTCGACGGGAGCTCTCGGTTCTTCAGCGCGTCGCCGGTCTCCCCGTCGAACAGGTGAATCGCGTCTTCGGGGAACGAGACGGTCGTGCGGTCGCCCGCTTCGACTCTCGACTGTCCGGTGGTGGTCGCGGTGAACTGGGTCCCCTCGTCCCCGTCGACGAATCGCAGGTGGACGGTGTTCTCGTTCCCCTGCGGCTCGACGACGACGACTTCGGCGCCGAAGGTGCGCTGGCCGGAGCGCCGCTCGCCAACGGTAACGTCCTCGGGTCGGATGCCGAGCGTGAGGCCGCTCGCGCCGCCGAGTTGGTCTCTGGTCGCGCCCGAAAGCGGGTAGTCGAAGCCGCCGCCGCGGAAGGTGTCGCCCGAAAGCGACCCGTCGAAGAAATTCATCGACGGCTCGCCGATGAAGCCCGCGACGAACAGGTTGTTCGGCCGATGATAGCAGTCCAGCGGCGTGCCGACCTGCTGGAGTTCGCCGTCGTCGAGGACGGCGACGCGGTCGCCCATCGTCATCGCCTCGGTCTGGTCGTGGGTGACGTAGACGGTCGTCACGCCGAGTTCGCCTTGCAGGCGCTGGAGTTCGGTCCGCATCTCCGCCCGCAGTTTGGCGTCCAAGTTGGACAACGGCTCGTCCATCAGGAACACCTCGGGGTCGCGCACGATGGCACGCCCGAGTGCGACCCGCTGCTGCTGACCGCCCGAAAGCTGTCCGGGTTTGCGGTCGAGCAGGTCGCTGATGCCGAGCATGTCGGTCGTCTCCTCGACCCGCTTTCGTATCTCGTCGTCCGGCAGGTCGGTCGACTCTTCGAGGCCGAACGACATGTTCCCGCGGACGCTCTTGTGCGGGTACAGCGCGTACGACTGGAACACCATCGCGATGTCCCGGTCCTGCGCGGACACGCCGTTGAGAACGCGGTCTTCGAGTCTGAGTTCTCCCTCGGTGACGGTTTCGAGCCCCGCCATCATCCGGAGCGTCGTCGATTTGCCGCAGCCCGAGGGCCCGACGAGCACGAGGAACTCCCCGTCGTCGATGTCGAGCGATAGCTCTTCGACGGCGACGATATCGCCGCCGCCCTCGTCGGTGTACACCTTCGTTACGTCGTCGAGTGTCAATCGTGCCATGGCTACTGTTCGAGTTGTGTGAAGTCGGCTTCCTGGTCGTGACGGCGGTTGTGCACCGCGGTTCCGGTCTCCGCGTCGAACACGTGAATCTTGTCCGGCGGAATCGTCACCGTGACGCGGTCGCCCCGCGTGACGAGGTGCATCCCCGCCGTGACCGCCTGCAGGGCGTCGTCGGCGGAGGGCTGGTCCGGGTGCGAGAGGTGGAGGACGTTCTGGTCGCCGTGGGGCTCCACGACGGTCACGTCCATCCGGAGTTCGTGGTCGTCGAGCGCGGCGTCGGCGGCGGTGTCGTCGGTCGTCGCGTCAACGACCTCGACGTCTTCGGGGCGAATCCCCAAGACGAGGTCCTCGCGGCCGCCGACGGACTCCAGCACGTCCGCGTCGAGCGGGTACGAGAAATGCTCGCCGACGAACGTCGACTCCGAGCGCGTCCCGCGGATGAGGTTTATCATCGGCTCGCCGATGAACTCCGCGACGAACAGATTGTTCGGCTCGTGGTAGCACTCGAAGGGCGAGGCCACCTGCTGGAGCTCGCCGTCGTCCATGACGGCGATACGGTCGGCCATCGTCATCGCCTCCGTCTGGTTGTGGGTGACGTAGACGGTCGTGACCGCGAGTTGGTCTTGCAGGTTCTGGAGTTCGGTCCGCATCTCCGCCCGCAGTTTAGCGTCCAAGTTGGACAGCGGTTCGTCCATCAGGAACACCTCGGGGTCGCGCACGATAGCACGTCCGAGGGCGACCCGCTGTTGCTGGCCGCCCGAGAGTTCGTCGGGTTTGCGGTCGAGCAAGTCGCTGATGCCGAGCGTCTCCGCGACCTCGACGACGCGCTCGTCGCGTTCTTCAGACGTGTATCCCTCCTCTTCTTCCAGCCCGAACCGGATGTTCTGCCGGACGGTCATGTGGGGGTACAGCGCGTAGTCCTGAAACACCATCGCGATGTCGCGGTTCTGCGGGACGCGGTAGTTCATGTGGTCCCCGCCGATGTAGATGTCCCCGCTGGTCGGGGTCTCCAAGCCGGCGAGCATCCGGAGCGTCGTCGATTTGCCGCAGCCCGAGGGACCGACGAGCACGAGGAACTCCTCGTCGTCGATGTCGAGCGAGAGGTCGTCGACGGCGACCGTGTCGCCGAAGCGCTTCGTCAGGCCGGTGAGTTGAATCTGTCCCATGGGTCAGGCCTCCGTGCGAAGTCCCTTCGCGAACTGTTCGGCGAACGCGACGTACAGGATGAGCGTCGGAACCGCCGCGAGGAACGCCGCGGACATCCTGATACCGAAGTCGATGCCGGAGGTCGACGCCCCGATTGCGGGCAGCACCAGCGTGACCGGTGCCGCGGGCGCGTCGGACCCGGTGACGAGCGTGAACGCGAAGAGGAACTCGTTGTAAATCTGCGTGAACTGGTAGATGAACACGACGCCGAACATCGGCTTCGAGATGGGCAGGATGACGCGCCGGTAAATCTTCGTGATGCTCGCGCCGTCGATTTTCCCGGCCTCCACGAGCGAGTTCGGGAGGCTCTGGTAGTACGACCGGAACAGTATCGTACAGATGGGAATCCCGTAGGCGATGTGGGTGATGACGAGCGGCACGAGGTCGGCGTGGTAGCCCTGGAAGAAGGGTATCGACGCCACCATCGGCTCTAGCATCCGCGCGAGCGGGAAGATGTTGTTCCAGAAGCGCGCGAGCGGGACCAACACGGCCTGATAGGGGACGAAGACGCCGACGACGAACAGCATCAGCATACCCATCTGCGCCCGCCAGTTGACCATCGTGAGGCCGTAGGCGGCCATGCTCCCGAACAGGACGCTCCCGATGGTCGCCGGAATCGACATGATAAGCGAGTTGAAGAACGACCCCGAAAGCTGTTCGAGGGCGAACTGGATGTTCCCGAGGGTGAAGCCCTCACCGACCGGCGGCGCGAAGGGAAGCGAGCGAGCGACCGACTCGTTCGTCTTGATGGCGGTCATGATTCCCGTCTCCAGCGGGACGAGGAAGAACCCGAGGAAGAACACGACGAGCGCGTACTGGGCGACGCGTCGGAGGTTCACGTCCTCGACGAGCGATGCGATGTCGAAGCTGCCTGTGGATGACGACTGTGACATGGTCAGAGACTCCCCTGTTTGTACTGGTAGTAGAGGTACGGTCCGATGACGCCGAGCGCCATGATGAGAAGCATGGTCGCGATGGCGGCCGAGTAGGCCCACTCACCGAACTTGAACGCGCGGCGAACCATGAGCGTCGCCAGGATGTCCGTCCCGTTCGGCGGGCGGTAGCGGCCGACGAGGGCGTACAGGAAGGTGAAGGCCTTCAGCGCGAACACCATCAGCACGACGGCCGCGCTGACGGACGCCTCCTTCAGTTGCGGGACGATGATGCGGAGGTAGGTCCGGGTGATGCTCGCGCCGTCGACGCGGGCCGCCTCGAACTGGTCGTCGGGAATCGACTGGAGCCCCGCGAGGTAGACGACCATCGTGTACCCGCTGAACTGCCAGATGAGGGCGAATATCACCGCGCCGAGCGCGATTGATGGATTCCCCAGCCAGTCCACCGGATTGAACCCGAGCGTCGTCACCACGAGGTTGAGGATGCCGCTTTCGACGTTGAACATCCAGAGCCACAGTTGCGCGGTGACGACGAACGAGAGGCTCATCGGGAGGAGATAGACCGTCTGGAACTTCTCGGAAAAGCGGATGCCGTGGTCCAACAGGATCGCGAGGAACAGGCCGAGTACCAGACAGATAGTCGTAAAGCCTACGAGGAGGACCAGATTGTTCTGCGCGGCGGCGATGAACGCGTCGCTCGACAGCGCCTGTGCGTACATCTCCAAGTCGAGCGTGGAGTAATCGGGAGTCCCGAGGCCCTCGTAGTCCGTAAACGAGATGGCGAAGTTGTAGCCGATGCCACCGTAGACGGCGATGCTCATGAGGACGAACGGGATTCCCCAGTACGGCGCGGAGCGGACGAAGTCGCTGTTGAGGAAATACCGGAGCTTCGACTCCCACCCGACCGCCTCGTCGGCCGCGTCAGAAACGTGCTCCGTGTTATCGTGTGTAGCCATGGATATACCTATATTTTATTTGTGTATACTGAGGGTGAAGTTTCAGCCGAGGTCTTACTCCGAGACCGCTTCGATGAGCGCGTCGGCGGTGGCTTCGACCTTGAACGGCCCCATGAAGTTGTCGCCGAAGGCGGTCTTACACGCGCCCATCGTCTTGGGCGTGACGGCGAGTCCGTGGGCGATAGTCGGCGGGTACGCCTCCGAGTCGGTGAGGTCCTCGTAGGTCATCGCGAGGAAGTCGGTCAGTTCGCTCGGGTCGATGTCGGTGCGGAGCGGAACCGACCCCTTGGGGTTGTTGAAGGCGATTTGCGCCTCCTTCGTGCCGACGAACTTCTGCCACGCGATGGTCTCCTCGCGGCTCGGGTTGTTGCTCGGTGCGACGATTGAGTCGACGTGGTAGAAGTAGATACCTTCCGTTCCCGGGAACGGTATCCAGTCCCACTGCTCTTTGTAGTTGAAGCTGTCGTCGGCGCGGAACATCCCGTACACCCAGTTGCCCTGATGGATGGTCGCCGCGTTCCCCGAGATGACCTTCTGGCCCGCCGTCGTGAAGCTGATTGACGAGGCGTCGGCGGTGATGTAGTTCTCGTTGATGGTCTTCAGCGCTTCGAGCGCCTCGACGACGGCCGCCCTGTCGGGGTTGCCTTCGATGAAGTTCGTGTACGCCTCGACGCCGCTCTGGCTCGTCAGAATCTGCGCCCAGAGCTGGAGGTTCGTCCACGGCGCGACCATCGCCTGCGCCATCGGCGTCACGTCCGTGTTCTGGTCGATGGCTTCGAGCGCGTCGAGGAGCGCGTCGACGCTGTCGAGGCTCGACGCGTCGATGCCGGCCTCCTCGAACACGGCGGTGTTGTAAAACAGATTGTTCATCCGGTGGGAGCCGATTGGGACCGCCGGCATCTGGTCGTTGAACTTACACAGTTCGACCGCGCGGGCCTGCATGGTGTCTTTGAACCCTTCGGCGTCCCACACGTCGGCTTCGAGGTCCATGAGCGCGCCCGAGTACCGTTCGAGGTTCTTGCCCGGCCAGTTAGCGAACGAGCTCATCGGGTTGTTGTTCGCGAGTCGCCGGAGAATCGTCGCGTTGAGGTTCACGTTCGCGCTCGCGCCGACCGCCTGGAAGTTCGTATCCATCTCGGGATGCTCCTCCTCGAAGGCCTCGATGAGCGCGGTGACCGCCGCCTCGCCGTCGCCGCCGGCCCACCCGTGAAGCACTTCGAGCTGCGAATCCCACGAGCTACCGGAACTGCTCCCGCTCGTCTCGGTGTCGTCAGTGGAACCGCCGGAACCGTTCCCGTTTCCGCTCTCGGTGCTCTCCGTCTCGGTTCCGCCACCGCCGGTACACCCCGCGATGCCAGCGGCCGCACCCACGGTCAGGGCCTTCAAATATTTCCGACGGTTTACACTTTCATCGCTACTGTCATGCTCGACCATGTAGTACCCATGTTAGCTACCCACATATATAGGTTGTGGATGGCAGATGATGATATAAGAACGGTGGGTCCCAGCAACGCGCTGCGCGATGAATTCGCCCCGAGAACTACCGAGCGAGAACCTGAACGCTCCTTCGAGAGGCGAACGAGATGCCGTGCGGGGTCGTGCGTCGTCGCCCGCGACACCGACTCGCAGTAGCAGTGCGTCGGCATCGACGAACGTCACTCCACGGTCGCTCAGCCACCTCCCTCTCGCTCACTCCACGACGGTCGCCGAGTTATCTCGCGGGCGGTAGCCGATGGCGCGCATCGTCTCCGTGAGCGAGAGATATCGGTCGTCGTTCGCCGAGATGAGGTTGACCGCGAGCGGCGAATCGGGGAGCGACGCCTCGACGGCCCGGCGCATCCCCTGTTCGCAGTCGCCGGGGCTGAGCCACATCGCGCGGACGTAGCGCGCGACCGACTCCTCTTCGTCCATCTTCTCGCGGACCTCGTCGGCCGTCAGGAGCCATCCGATGCGGAGATTGAGCACTTCCAGTCCGTGTCGGTCCGCGTAGTAGTTGCCAAGCGCCTCACCGAACACCTTGCTCACGCCGTAGTACGAGTCGGGGCGCGGCGGGTCCGACACGCCGACCGCCTCGGCGTCGGCCGCCAGCGTCTCCGGTCGGGTCGCGTCCGCGATGTTGTACATCTGGTGGACGTGGTTCGTGCTGGCGAAGACGAGTCGGTCGATATCGGCCGCCAGCGCCGCCTCGTAGACGTTGTACGTGCCGCCGATGTTGACCTCGTAGACGCTGTCCCACGCCGCGTCGGGGTTCGGGTTGGCCGCGAGGTGGACGACGATGTCGTGGCCCTCGAACGCCTCCGTCAGCGCGTCCTCGTCGCGCACGTCGAGGATGACGCTGTCGAGTCCCTCGCGCTCGCGATGCGTGATAGGCGTCACGTCGTGGTCCGACGCCAGCGCTTCGACCGTGACTCTCCCGACGTTACCAGCCGCTCCGGTGACCGCAATACGTGCCATACGATGACAATCGACGGAAGTCTAATAAACGTGTTCCAAGCGTCCGTCGCCAGATTCCCGTGGGGAAACACGTATGCGGCAGGGTCACAATCACGGCGTATGGTCGACCGACCAACCGCTTTGGAAGACCCGCTCGACGGGCGGACGGCGCTCGTCACGGGTGCGAGTTCGGGAATCGGCGCGGCGACCGCGCGCGTGCTCGCCGAGGACGGCGCGGACGTGTGTCTCGCCGCCCGCAGAGTCGAACGACTGGAATCGCTCGCGGACGAGATTCGCGAGGCGACGGACGCCGCCGTGAGCGTCGTGCCGACGGACGTGACCGACCCCGACGCGGTCCGGGCGGTCGTCGACGCGACCGTCGAGCGGTTCGGTTCGCTCGATATCGTCGTCTGCAACGCCGGCCTCGGCATCGACAAGCCGGTCGCGGAGCTGACCGACGAGGAGTACCGCCTGATGACCGGCGTCAACGTCGACGGGATGTTCTTCACGGCGAGAGAGGCGATTCCGCACCTCGAAGCGTCCGAGGGCAACCTCGTCTTCCTCGGGAGCATGTCGGGGAACCACCCGCGGCCGCACAACCCGGTGTACGCCGCGACGAAGTGGTGGGTCCGCGGGTTCGCGTCGAGCCTCCAAGGGGCCGTCGGTGAGGAGAACGTCGGCGTGACCTGCGTCAATCCGACCGAGGTTCGGACCGAGTTCGGCTCCGAGAGCGGCGAGACGCTCGAAGCGTCGTTCGAGGAGGGCGAAGTGACGGAGGCGATAGAGGTGGCCGACGCCGTCGCCTACGCGGTCCGCCAGCGGTCACCGAACACGGTGCTGTCGCTCGACCTCTATCGGCGCGACAAGCTCTCGCACTTCTGAGCGGCGCGGGGGTTCGGGGGTGCGACGGCACGGCGACACGGGGCGCGGTGGCGTAGCAGCACGGCGACGCTGCGCCGCCGCGCCGCGCCCCGAACCGAGGAAAGCGTATTTTGCGGTCGGTTCCGAACGGTTGCTCATGACCGTCACGAAAGTGGTCGACACGTCGTGCCGACTCGGCGAGGGTCCGGTCTGGCACCCCGACGAAAAGCGGCTGTACTGGGTAGACATCGAATCCGGGCGACTCCACCGCTACGATCCCGAGACCGGAGCGCACGACCGTCCGGTCGAAACGTCGGTCATCGCCGGCGTGACGATACAGCGCGACGGGTCGCTCCTAGCGTTCATGGACCGCGGTCGCGTCGGGCGCGTCGTCGACGGCGAACTCACGGGAGTGACCGAAATCGTCGACTCACCGACCCGGTTCAACGACGTCATCGCTGACCCCGCCGGGCGGGTGTTCTGCGGGACGATGCCGTCAGATACGGCGGGCGGGCGGCTGTTCCGCCTCGACACCGACGGAACGGTGACGACGGTCGAAACCGGCGTCGGAATCCCCAACGGGATGGGTTTCACCCGCGACCGCGAGCGGTTCTACTTCACGGAGACCGAGGCCCACACTATCTATCGGTACGCCTACGATGAGGAGACGGGAGCGGTCTCGGCCCGCGAGCGGTTCGTCGAATCGCCGGAGACGCCGGGGCTACCGGACGGCATGACGGTCGATTCGGCGGGGCACATCTGGTCGGCCCGCTGGGAGGGCGGCTGTGTGGTCGAGTACGACGCCGACGGCACCGAACTCGACCGGTTCGACGTGCCGACGGAGAAGGTGACGAGCGTCGCCTTCGGCGGGACCGACCTCGATTCGCTCTACGTGACGACCGCCGGCGGCGACGGGGACGGGAGCGCTGGCGAGGGCGACGAGAGCACCGGCGACGCTGCGGGCGCGCTGTTCCGCCTCGACGTGGCGGCGACCGGGCGGCCCGAGTTCCGCTCCGACGTTCGGTTGGGATGAGTCGAAACGGACAGCGGCGGGCGGTCAGTCCACCTCGACTGCGGCCCCGGTCTCGGCGCTCTCGTAAATCGCGTCGATGGTCCGCATGACCGACACGGATTCCTCGCGGTCGACGCGCGGCGTCTCGCCGGTCTCGACGGCGCGGGCGAACGCCTCGACCTCGCGGCGGTAGCTGTCTGTCGGGTCGAACGTCTCCGTGACGACGCGGCCGTCGGTCGCGTAGGTGAGTTCGGCCGCGGCCGTCGGGTCGACGTTGAACGCGGGGTTCGCCTCCAGCCAGCCGTCGGTGGTCTGGACGCGGTAGTACTGCGTCTCGGGCGTGTCGAACGACGATTCGACGCGGGCGGTCGCGCCGGAGTCGTACTCCAAGACGCCCGACATCCGGGTGTCGACGCCGCAGTCGCGCGTGTCGGTCGTGGTCGCGTACACCCGGTCGGGCGTCCCGAGGAAGAGTCGCGCCGCGCTGACGGCGTAACAGCCCACGTCCATGACGCTCCCGCCGGCGAGGTCGGGGTCGATGCGGATGTCGTCGGCCCCGTCGGGCAGGCGGAACGAGAAGTTCGACGTGACAGAGACGACCGCGCCGAGCTCCGACGCGACGAGTTCCGCGGCCCGCTCGGTCAGCGGGTGGAAGCGGTACATGAACGCCTCCATCAGCGTGACGCCCGCGTCCTCGCAGTAGTCGAAGACGGCGGCCGTCTCGTCGGCGCTGGCGGTCAGCGGCTTCTCGCAGAGGACGTGCAGCCCGCGGTCGGCGGCCGCGCGAACCCAGTCGGCGTGGAGGCCGTTGGGGAGCGGGATGTAAACCGCGTCGAGGGAGTTGTCGGCCAACAGCGCCTCGTAGCTGCCGTAGGCGGTGGGGATGCCGAGTTCGTCGGCGACGGCGCTCGCCCGCGCCTCGTCGCGGGACGCGATGGCGGCCGCCTCGTGTTCGCTCGCCTGCACCGCGGGGATGACCGATTTGACGCCGATGCCTGCCGTGCCGAGGATGCCGAACTTCATGCGGGGAACTGCGGGAAACCCGATAATAAAACTGCGGGCGACGACGCGCCGAATCGAGTCCTACGCCCCGTCGGAATCGGGGTCGGCGTCGTGGTTGGCGGCGGCGGCGTCGGCGGAGTCAGCGTCGGAGTCGGAGTCGGCGGCGGCGGCGACGGCGACATCGGTCCCGCGCTCCGCCGCGGCGTAAATCGCGTCCATCGCGCGCATGTCCACGAGCGCGTGGTCGCCGTCGGGCGTGAGGTCGGCATCCGTCAGGAGCCGGGACGCGAAGTAGTCGAACTCCTCCGTCATCTGGTTCACCTGCTCGAAGTCGTAGTCGGCGGACTGGTCCCCCCACGACAGCCGGAATCCCCGCTTTTGGCGGTTGTAGAACGCGGGCTCGATTTCGAGTTCCCCCTCGGTGCCGGTCACCCGGAGGTGGCTCGACTGGTAGGCCGACTGGCTGGCGGTGCAGACCGCGAGCGTGCCGTCGTCGAAGTCGACGCCGAAACTGACGTGCTCGTCGCCGACGGCCTCGAACGCCTCGTCGTCGACGCGGGCGGTCGCCCTGACGCGGACGGGGTCGGCGTCGAGGACGAACCGGGCGGTGTTCAGCGGGTAGAGCCCGATGTCCATGACGGTCGCGCCGCCGGAGAGTTCGGGGTCGAGCCGCCACTGGTCGGGGTCGGGGACGACCTCGTCGAGCAGGCGCTGGGACATGTGGCCGTGGACGAACACCGGCTCGCCGATGACGCCGGCCTCGACGAGTTCGCGGGCGCGCCGGACGGCCGGCTCGGTCTGCATCCGATAGGCGACCATCAGTGGCACGTCGGCCCGGTCGCAGGCGGCGACGAGCTTCTCGGCCCGCTCGACCGACGCTTCCAGCGGTTTCTCGCAGAGGACCGCCTTCCCCAACTCGGCGGCGGTCTCGACGTACGGGAGATGCAGCCCGTTCGGCGTAACGACGTACACCGCGTCGTAGGCGTCGGCGGCGACCCCCTCGTGGAACTCGTCGTAGGTGAGGCCGTGGGTTATCGACTCGGTCAACGCCGTCGCGTTCTCGGCTTTCTCCTTCGAACTGCTGACGACGACCGTCGTCTCGCAGAACTCGGACGCCTCGACCGCGGGAATCGCCTCGTCGCGGGTCCACCAGCCGAGGCCGATCATGGCGACCCGCACGGTGCCCGTCGCGTCGCCTCCCTGCCAGTCGCGGCGCGTGAACTCCTCGACGATGTCGGTGGGGGCGGGGCTCATACGGTGGTGACGGAGTTCGAGAGGGTGCCGATACCCTCGATAGTGATGTCGACGTGGTCACCCTCTTGAAGGTCGAACGGCTGTTCGGGGACGAGCGACGTGCCCGTCAGGATGACCGCCAGTTCGGGCACCGTGTTGTGTCGCGTGAAGTACGACACGAGTTCGTCGCAGCTGCGGACCATCTCGCTGGTGTTCGTGGCGTCGTCGTAGATGACTTCGCCGTCGCGCTCGATAGTCATGCTCATCTCCAACTCGTGGGGGTCCTCCACGTCTTCGGGCGTAACCACACACGGGCCGATGGAACAACAGCGGTCGTACACTTTCGCCTGTGGGAGATACAGCGGGTTTTCGCCCTCTATCGACCGACTACTCACGTCGTTGCCGACGGTGTAGCCGACGATTTCCCCCCGGCGAAGCACGATACCCAGTTCGGGCTCCGGCACGTCCCATTCGGAGTCGCCTCTGACGCCGATGGCGTCGCCCGGTTCGACGGTCCGAGACGGCGTGGCCTTGAAGAAAACCTCCGGCCGGTCGGCGTCGTACACGTCGAAGTACATATCCGGCATGGAACTTTCCTCCTCGCGCGCTTGCTCGCTTATCTGGTAGGTGACGCCCGCGGCCCAGATTTCCTCGGCGTCGACGGGGACCGTCGCGTGCCGGTCGACGAACGCGTCGTCGACTACGTCGGCGTCCTCGGTCAGTTCGGCGGCGAGTCGGTCGACCGAGGTCCGGGCGATACTCGCCACCCGAGCCAAGTCACCGAACGTCCGAAGGTCCGCGTCGGCGCTCGTGAGGTCGTACGTCGTGGAGTCGCGGCTTGCCGTGAGACGGCGCTCTCCCGACACCGCTAGCTGGTGGTAGTGCATTCAGTATCCTCATTACCAGCGATTGTAATAAAAGTACGTCCCGGTATGAGCGGCGCGGGGCAATGCAGAAAGCCCCGAGACGTCGGCGGGTTCGGTCTCGAACTCCCGGCCGGGTGTAGTTCGCTCGCCCGTTGACGACGAGCGCCGACGAGCGCGAGATGACAGGCAGAGGAGGCGACGCGGGCCCGACGCGTGTGACGTAGAGAGACACGCGAATTCCCAGTAACAGAACACGCCGAGTCGGCGGGGCGAATCGGCAACGCGGCGACGAGACGGCCGTGTCGGAGCCCACGAGCGTGAGCTGACGCCCCACATCGGTGTCGTCGAAAACGACCACCGAAAGAGACAAGTCGGCCGTCACGGCTCGCCTCGGCCGGTAATCAGGAACGAGTGGATCGAGAGCTCGCCAGATACTCTCGTTTTCTATCACAGAATGCAATTACAGCACGTACGAACGAGAGAGTCCGAGAACAGCCCACGCGACGTGCGGTGCGTCGGTTTTAGATTACACGCGTATGCTTGTAATTCAGACGGCCGACGCCGGGAAGTGGGGCGGGTTCCCAAGAGGCCGGGG
The DNA here is from genome assembly GCF_000336975.1 of Haloferax sp. ATCC BAA-644. Lineage (NCBI taxonomy): Archaea > Methanobacteriati > Methanobacteriota > Halobacteria > Halobacteriales > Haloferacaceae > Haloferax > Haloferax sp. ATCC BAA-644. The sequence goes on along the minus strand of NZ_AOLF01000003.1, from coordinate 36,099 downwards.
CAAGAGCGAACGCGGGGGACGGGTCACTCGACCTCGCCCCCTCCGTTCCCTATCACAGAACGATTGTCCAGCAGCCTCCGGCGTCTGCCGGCGGCAAGCTCGCCGGGAGCGACATCGAAGACTCCCGTCCGGAGGGGCTAGCGCGCGCTCACGAGAGCGCGTCGATGGCGAAACGGGAGACGAGAGACGAAAGACGGGGTTAGAACGCGCTGTCCGCGAACCCGCCGTCGACGGTGACGACCTCACCAGTCACGAACGAGGCGGCGTCGCTCGCGAGGAAGACCGCCGCGCCGACGATTTCCTCCCGTTCCGCGACTCGACCGAGCGGCGTTCGCTCGTCGATTCGCTCGCGCTTTTCGGTCCCCTCGGCGTAGGTGTCGGCGTTCTGCGGCGTGATGACGAAGCCCGGTGCGATGGCGTTGACGCGTATCTCGGGTGCGAGTTCCTTCGCGGACGCGCGGGTGAACGCCTCGACGCCGCCCTTCGCCGCCGAGTAGGCCGGGAGGTTCGCCATCGAGAGCCGCGCGGCCAACGAGGAGATGTTGATAATCGACCCGCCGTCGGCGACGGCCGGGGCCAGCTCCTGCGTCACGCGGCGGACGCCCCCGAGCGCGATGTCGGTGACGTGGTCCCACGCGTCGTCGTCGATGTCGCGGACCGTCTCGCGGGATATCGCGCCCTGCGAGGCGACGACCACGTCGACGCCGCCGAACTCCTCGACGGCGCGCTCGCGGACGCGTTCGAGCGAGGCCGGGTCTGTCACGTCGCAGGTCTCCCGAACCGCGTTCGCTCCCAGTTCCTCGATTGCGTCGGCCGTCTCGTCGACCGCCGACTCGCGTCGGCTGGTGGCGAGTACGTCCGCGCCCTCGCTGGCGAATCCGAGGGCGATTGCCTGACCGATACCGCTCGTCCCGCCGACGACGACGACGCGCTTGTCACTGACGGAGACTGGCGTGTGCTCGTATGCGACCATGGTCTCAGTCCGCACGGTGCCGACATGATAGTTGCGGAACGCGCGACGGGAGTGCCGCATGCAATACGTTTTTACCGACCCGTGCCACATGTGCTCTCATGCGAGGACTTGCCAAAGTAGAGCGTAGCTCCGGCGCTATGGAGTTCGTCGAGCGACAGAAACCGGAACCGGGCGCCGGAGAGGTGCTCGTGGAGGTCGACTACGCCGGCCTCTGCGGAAGCGACGCGGGTATCTACGAGTTCGAATCCGCCTTCGAGCGGATGGAGCTGCCGACGGTCATCGGCCACGAGTACGCCGGGCGCGTGGTCGAAGTCGGCGACGGCGTGACCGAGTTCGGCGTCGGCGACCGCGTGGTCGAACGACCGATTCGCGGCTGCGGCGAGTGTTATCAGTGTCGCATCGGCGAGGAGAACGTCTGCCAGGACGCGGTCATCACCGGCGTCGACCACGACGGCGCGTACGAGCGGTTCATCGCCGTCCCGGAGCGCGCCCTCCACCCGATTCCCGACGACGTGAAACAGCAGCACGCCGCGGTCGCGGAGCCGACGAGCATCGCCGCGCGCGCCGTCATCGAGAACTCCCGGGTCGGCGCGGGCGACCGCGTGTTGGTCGAGGGGCCCGGGCCAATCGGTCTGCTCACGGCCCAAGTCGCGGCCGCGCAGGGCGGCACCGTCGTCGTTTCCGGCGTGGGACAGGACGCCGACTACCGGCTCCCGCTCGCGGAGGAACTCGGCTTCGAGACGGTCAACGTCGCCGACGACGACACCGAGGCGCGCCGCGAGCGCCACACCGGCGGCGTCGGCTACGACGTGGTGTTCGACACGACCGGACACCCCTCGGGGCTCACGACGGCCGTCGACGAGGTCCGCAAGGGCGGCCAAATCGTCCTCGTCGGCCAGACCGGTGAGACTTCGATGCCCTACTCCCCGCTCGTCCGCGCGGAAATCGACCTCCAGTGTTCGTACGCCTCCATGTACGAGGACTTCGAGCGCTCGTTCCGCCTGATTCGCGACGGCGACGTGGACTGCGAGACGTTCGTCGACACCCGGTTTTCGCTGTTCGAAGCCGACGAAGCCTTCGAGACGTTCATCGAGGGCGGGACGTGCAAGCCGGTGTTCGATATCTCGGAGTTGGCGTAAGGGGGCCTTCGAACGGTCGCAACCCAAATCGAGACAGTAAATTGGGACAAGAACAATACTATATGCGAAGTAGATCAGATATGAGACCCTAAATAAACACATATACCCCGGATTTCTGCTTTTAAGCCAATTCCCACCAGCCATGAGTAGTTATTTCGAATGAAAGAGCAGATATATCCAATAGAACAAAAAATCATTCAGATATAGTCACTTTAAACCGCTAAAACAGAGAAATTTAGCCAATGAATTAGAAACTAGCCAATAAAATCCCCCGACAGTATTTTTATTTCTCACAATTCTACTGCGGGTGCCCAGACCTCGAATCCGAATCGAGACACAGCGCTACCGGGAGGTCGCCAAAGAGACGAAGCGAGGAGAGTCGAAGGGCGGCGTCAGTCGCTCACCGAATCGCCGCTGGCCGGCGGCGAGAACTCAGGGTCCCCGTATTGAGAGTCCGAGCGGTCGTCGGCGGGGTCGTCCGCGGCGGGGGTCTCCCCGTCAGGGAAGTAGCACGCGGCGCGGTGGTCGCCGCTTCGGACGGTGTCGAGTCCGGGTTCGCTCTCCCGGCACTCGTCTTCGGCCTTCGGGCACCGCGGGGCGAAGACGCACCCCGACGGGAGGTCGACCGGGTTCGGAGGCTCGCCGTCGAGCAGGACGCGGTCGCGGTCGACCGTCGGGTCCTTTTCGGGGGCGGCCGCGAGGAGCGAGGTGGTGTACGGGTGTTTCGGCTCGGCTGCGACGGACTCGACATCGCCCTCCTCGATGACCCGCCCGAGGTACATAATCGCGAGCCGGTCCGACACCTGCACCAGACTGGCAAGGTCGTGAGAGATGTAGACGATGCCGATGTCCTCCGTGTCCGCGAGTTCCCGAAGGAGGTTCAGCAGGTTCACCTTCAGCGACACGTCGAGCATCGACGCCGGCTCGTCGCAGATGAGGAAGTCGGGGTCGAGAACGAGCGCCTTGGCCACCGCGACGCGCTGGCGTTGGCCCCCCGATAGCTGGTGGGGGTACTGGTCGAGGAACTTCCGCGCGGGCGTGAGCCCGACTTTCTCCAGCGTCTCGACGACGGCCCGTTCGCGCTCTTCGGTCCGGTAGTCGTGGATGGTGAGCGGTTCGCCGACCAGCTGCCGAACCGTCTGTCTCGGGTTGAGCGAGTCGAAGGGGTCCTGGAAGATTATCTGGACTTTGCGGCGGAATTCTCGCATGTTCCCGTCCGCGTAGTGCTCGTAGGACTCGCCGTCGAAGACGAACTCGCCGCCGGTCGGTTGTTTCAAGAGCGCGATGGTCTCGCCGAGCGTCGATTTCCCACAGCCCGACTCCCCGGCGATGCCGAGGATTTCGGACCGCCGGACGCGCAGGGAAACGCCGTCGACGGCGCGGACGTAGTTCGGGTCGTTGCCCCTGAGTTTCTCCAAGAGCGGCTGGCTCTGCTCGTAGTACTTCTCGAGGCCGTCGGTTTCGAGGAGCACCTCGCCGCGGTCCGATTCGTCGTGGCTGTCGGGGATACCCCACGTCTCCGGGTCGGTGGCGTCACGCCGCATCTGGGCGGCTTTGGTGACGTGGTGGCACGCCGAGCGGTGGTTGCGGTTCGGCAGGTCGACGAGGTCCGGATGGGACGCCTCGCACTCTTCGGTGGCGAACGGACACCGGTCCTTGAAGACACAGGCGCTGGGTTCCTCGCTCAGGTTCGGCGGCGACCCCGGAATCGAGACGGGGTCCTGGTCGCCCTCCTCAATCTCCGGGAAGGAGTTCTTCAGCCCCATCGTGTACGGGTTCGTGGGGTTCACGAGGACGTTGTCGACGCTTCCCTGCTCCATGGCTTTCCCGCCGTAGAGAATCGAAAGCTCGTCGCACGTCTCGGCGATGACGCCGATTTCGTGGGTGATGAGCAGCAACGAGCTGTCCATCCGGTCCTGTATCTCCAGAATCTTGTCGATGATCTTGTCCTGGACGATGACGTCGAGCCCCGTGGTCGGCTCGTCGGCGATGATGAGGTCCGGTTCGAGCGCGAGCGCCATCGCGATGGTCACGCGCTGGCGCATCCCCCCGGAGAACTCGTGGGGGTAGTCGTCGATGCGGTCGGGGTCGAGCCCGACGATTTCGAACAGCTCACGGACCCGCGAACGCGCCTTGTCGTCGGTGACGTTCCGGTGGGTCTGAATCGCCTGTCGAATCTGCGCGCCGGTGGACATCACCGGGTCGAGCGAGTCCATCGCGCTCTGGGGGATGTAGGCGATGTCCTCCCAGAGCACGTCGCGGCGCTCGCGCTCGCTGAGGCCGGTCAGGTCGCGGCCCTGGAATTCGATGCTGCCGGATTCGACGGAGCCGTTGCTCGGGAGGAGGCCGAGAACCGCCTCGGCGAGCGTCGATTTCCCCGAGCCGGATTCGCCGGCGAGGCCGTAGTTGACGCCCTCGTCGATGCTGAACGACACGTCGTTGACGGCGTGGACGGTTCCGCTGTCGGTCGAGTACGTGACCGTGAGGTCTGTGATGTCGAGGAGGCTCATTGTTCGGTCTGAATCTCCGGATTGATGACTTCTTCGTAGGCGCGTCCGATGAGGAACACCGAGGTGGTGATGGCCGCGATGCCGAGCGCGGGCGGAAGCACCCACCACCAAGCGACGCGCATGTTGCCCGATTCGAACACCTGTCGGAGCATCCGGCCCCAACTCGTGACGGTCGGGTCGCCGAATCCGAGGAACGCCAGGCTGGCCTGCGCGGCGATGGCCCACGCGATGCCGTAGGCCGTGTAGAGAAAGCCGATAGGGAGCACGTTCGGCGCGACGTGGTAGAGCATCGTCCGCAGGTCGCTCGCGCCGCTGGCGCGCGCCGACTTCACGAAGGTTCGCTCCCTGACGGAAAGGACCTCGGAGCGGACGACGCGCGCGGGCATCTTCCAGAGGAACGCGACGATGATACCCGTCATGAGCCAGACGCTCGGCGTCACGAACGTCAGGAGCAACAGCGCCATCGGCGTAAACGGCAGCGAGAACGTGAGGTCCGTGAGGCGCATGAGGACCTCGTCGACCCAGCCGCCGTAGTACCCGCTGACGAGCCCCACGAGGAAGCCGAGCGCGCCGGTCCCGATGCCGCCGAACAGTCCGACGATGAACGTCGGCTGCGCGCCGGCGAGGAACTGGCTCAGCACGTCTTTGCCGTAGGCGGTCGTGCCGAGCGGGGCCGCGCCGGTCGGTTCGGACAGCCGCAGCATCGACCCGGCGTCGTCGCGGACGGTGTGCTCGATGGGGTCGTGCGGGGCGAGCGCGGGGCCGAGGAGACCGAGGAAGACGAACGCCGCGACGATGACGACGCCCGCGAACGCGAGGCGGTCGCGCCGCAGGAACGTGAACTGGTCGCGGAGCGTCTCCGCGACCCCCTCGACGCGCTTTTTCAGTTCGGCTTCGGGCTTCGTCTCGGTGCTCACGCGGCACCACCTCCACTGGTCGAGACGGTCGGGTCGAAGTAGGCGTACAGCACGTCGGCGACGAGGTTCGCCACGATGACCGCGAGCGCCATGATGAACACGGCCGCCTGCACCAGCGGGTAGTCCTGCTGTTGGATGGCGAGCACGAGTTCGCGGCCGATGCCGGGCCAGCCGAAGACGACTTCGAGCAGGATGAGCCCCTGGAATATCATCCCGAGACGCAGCGCGAAGTAGGTCAGAATCGGCAGCATGGAGTTCCGACCCGCCCGCGCGAGCTGCTGCATCTCCGAGAGCCCCTTCGCGCGGTGGAGCTTGAGGAACTCCGACCCCCGCTTTTCGACGACGCCGTTGCGCGCCAACAGCAGGAAGTCGCCGCTGTAGTACAGCACCGACACCGTAAACGGCAGGATGTAGTGGTGCAGGAAGTCGAGCGAGGCGAACGTCTCGACGTAACCCTCCGGCGAGGCGCTGATAGAGCGCATGCCGAAGGCGGGCACCAGTTCGAGGTTGTAGGCGAAGACGATGACGAAGAGGATGCCGGTGATGAACACCGGCGTCGACCGGAGGAACGTCGTGGCGATGATGCTGAGCTTCTCCAGTTTGCTCCCGCGGTTCCAACCGACGTACATCCCGAGCAGGGAACTCAGGACCGCCGTCGTCACTAACGCGGGGACGAGCAGGATGAGCGTGTTGACGAGCCGCGGTGCTAGCACCTGCCAGACGGGCTGACTCCGCAGGATGGAGTAGCCGAACTGGAACAGCAGGATGCTCTGGAGGTAGCTGAGGTACTGTCGCCACATCGGCTGGTCGAGGCCGTACATCGCTCGAATCTCGGTGATTTGCTGCTGGCTCAGGTTGCCCGCGGTGACGAGCGACTCGAACGGGCTCCCGGGAAGCAACCGCAGGACGACGAAGATGACCGAGACGGCCACGAGGGTGAGCAGGATGGAGATGGCGAGCCGCTTTGCGAGGAAGCGCTGGAACTCGCTCATAGTCGGGCCCCCCGGCGGCGCGAGTGGGTGGTGTTCGACATGCTCGTCACCTCACGAGAAGTCCGCCTGTCCGAGTTCGTCGCGGCGCTTGTGCATGTTTCCGGGCTGGATGCGCTCGACGAAGGCGGCCCACGCGTCCCCGTTGGGGAATCGGAGGTTTCCGCCGTCGTCCCACGTGTAGCCGGCCCGTTCGAGGAGCGATTCTGCCCCGTCGATATCGAACTCGTAGTGCGTCGTCTCCGACGTGTGCCACGGCGTGAGGTCCGAAATCGGGTTCTCCCCGCTCGGGACGGTCGCGCGGTCCTGCAACACGTCGGTAGCGAAGCCCTCGGTGTCGACCGACTTGGCGAGGGCGACGCGGAACTCCTTGTCGCGAACGAGCGGACAGGAGAACATCAGCTTCGTGTCGAGCGGCGCGAAGTTGCCCGAGGTCATCTTCTCGACGCCGGCGGTGCTCGCGGCGCGGTCGGCCTGCGAGTTCGAGAGCGTCGTGCCGATAGCGTCGATTTCGCCGCCCTGCAATGAGCCGATCATGGAGTCGATGTTGCCGACGTTTATCCAGATGACGCGGTCGACGCCCTCGCCGGTCGTGGCCTGGTCGCCGAGCACGTCGGCTCGCCAGTCGTCGTCGAACATCCAGTGGCCCTCGTTTCTCGACACCTCGAAGCGGGTCCCCTGCTCCCAGTTTTCGTACGTGAACGGCCCCGTACCGACGGGTGACTCGGGGTTGTGCTGGGACGGGTTCTCCACGTCTTCCCACTTGTGCTTGGGGATGATGACGCTGCGAACGACGCGCTGGGTCATGAACGCCGCGTCGGGGCCCGTCAGGTTGAACCGAACCTCGTGGTCGCCGAGCACCTCGACCGACTCGACCGGTTCGTAGAACGGCGTCTGGCTGGTCGAGGAGTGTTCCTTGTACAGTTCGACGGTGAACTTCACGTCCTCCGCGGTGAACGGTTCGCCGTCGTGCCACTCGACGCCTTCGCGGAGGGTGAGTTCGACGGTGGTGTCGTCGACGAACCCGCCGCCGGTCGCCAGCGCGGGGACGACTTCGAGGTCCGGCGTGGCGTCGAAGAGGCCGTCGTAGATGAACGTCAGCCGCTTCGCCTCCGCGCCGCCGGCGGCCCACGGGAGGTTGAGCGAGTTCATCGAGGTGGTCACGCCCTTGATGTAGGTCCGGTCGTCGGTCTGAGGTTGGAGGTTAACCTCCGACCAGACGAACGAGTCCTTCGTCGGCCCGTTGCCCGGCGTCTGGACGTAGCCGCTCCAGCGCTCCGTGTTGACCGCGGTGATGATATCGGGGAACAGCGTGATGAGCGCGCCCACGTCCTCGCTGAAGATGCGCTGGGCCTCGGCGACGAGCTCCTCGCGCTCGGGGCGGTCGGTCGCCCGACTCTGTTCCGTCAGCACCTCCTGCAGGTCGGGGTGGTAGTAGTTGTCGTAGTTCGACAGGCTCTCTTCGGTCCGTCGCATCAAAAGCGGGTTCGGGTCCAGCCCGCGTTGCGGGTCCGGACCGTGGGTGCTCATCGAGAGGATGGCTTCGAGACCCTTCGTGTCCCAACTCTGGGCGTACAGTTGGTTCAGCGGTCGGTCGTTGAGTTGCGTCCCGACGCCGAGGGCGTCAAGCCCGCGCTGGACCATGAGCGCGTGTTCCCGCATCCACGGGTCGTCCTCGCTCGAAAATTCGAGCGGGACGGGGTCCAACACCGCGCCTGCGGTCGCGCTGTAGTCGAGCGGCGGTTCGTCGGCGTCGATGGTCTCCCACTCGCGCCAGTACTTCGTCTCGACCGTCTCCGGGGTCCCGGAGGGAACGTCGGGGGTGAGACTTGACCCGCCGTCGCTCCCGCCGCTCCCGTTGCCGCCGCCACCGGTACACCCCGCGAGTCCGGTCACGCCGAGGGCGGTCGCCGTCGCCGCCACGTAGTCGCGCCGCGTGAGGCCAGTTCCACGTTCGACACCCGAACTATCACGATTTTTCTCCGACATTGCGACCGCTTGTTATGGGGTATCTTCCATGGTGCTAATCCCGATAGGAGCCGATATCTATCGCTCTTTATATACTGTATCGGTGAGAATCGGCAATATTATCCAACACGGAGTGAGCTACTCCTGTCGCGGCCCGTAGATGAGTTCGAGCAGATTTCGCTCCGCGGTCCGGAGTCGTTCGCTCAGCGTGGACTGAGCGATACCCAGTTCCTCGGCGAGTTCGGTCTCAGAGGTCTCTCGCGGAATGTGGAAGTAGCCGTGATTGAACGCCGTCTCCAGAACCGCGAGCTGGTCGTCGGTCAGCTTGGAGATTAACACCTCCTTTAATCGGCCGCTGTCGAGCGGTTCACCGGGGGCTTCGTCCTGCGTCACGGAGCGGAGTTCGAACTCCCCGAGCGTCTCCTGAATCTCGTCGGCGAGTTCCCTGAAGTGGTCCCAGTCCTGGGCGGTGGCGACGACCTCGAAGACGCCGTCTTGGAGGACGATGCGGTTCGGAATCGTCTCCTGTCTGAGCACCAGTCCGAGGATGAACGGGTACGACTCGTTGGCGAGAACCGTCACTCGGCGTATCTGCACGTCGGTCGAGGCGGTCGGAATCTCCTCCTCGTAGAAGACGGTCACGCCCGAGATGTCGGCGAGGAGCGGTTCCACGTCGAAGGGGCCGTTCGAGGCGACCGTGAGCGACTCGATCCACGTCCCGTCCTCGACGTAAAACGCGTTGTCCAACTCGATGCTCCGGGCGTCTCGCAGGCGGCGGTCTATCTTCGACATGACGCCGGTCGGGGCCGTCGTAAACTCAACACGTAAGATGCGAACTCACCCGTACCGGGCAGATACCGTTCACCTACAAATAGCCCGGTGGTTGTCGCGACGGGTGCGGTCGCCGAAGCATGGATTCGCGCGGATGGGCGGTGGGCCGGTCACCGACTCAGGCGACGAGCGGCCAGTAGAAGAGCCACGAGAGGGTCACGACGACGAGCGACAGACCCATCGTGACGAGTCCGAACAGCGTCACGTCTCGGTTGGTCAGCGGTCCGCGGTCCAGCGAGACGAGGACGGCGGTCGTGTTAAACGGGAGAATCGTCGTCGACCCCACCACGAGGAGGACCGCGAGGCCGAGGTAGAGCCGCGTCACGCCGAACGTCTCCGCGAACCGCAGGACGATGGGGAGAATCACGACGATAGCGGCCGACCCGGTCGAAAAGAGCACGCGGACGGCGACCGCGAACCCGAGGAGCAGTCCGACGAGTTGCCAGTGGCTGAACGCCTCGAACGGGACGAACCGCGCGAGGAGGTCGACGACGAGCGCGATGGTTCGCGTCGCTTCCAAGGCGTCCAGAATCGACAGCGTCGCGCCGATGAGAAAGAGGACGCCCCAACTGAGTCCCTTGACGTCGTCGGCGTCGATAACTTCGACACCCGGGAGCGCGAGGACGGTGACCGCGACGACCGCCGGGAGAATCTCGGGGAGGCCGACGAACGACCCGACGACCCACGCGAGGACGGTCCCGGCCATCACCACCGCGACGCATCCCTGCTCGCGAGTCAACTCGCCGTCGGAGGATGCGTCCGCAATCCCCGGCTTGTCGGGGTCGACAGTCGAGTCGGCATCGACGGCGTTGAAGAGACCGGCGGCCACGGCGGCGAGTACGTAGAGAACCACTGTCGGCGGAACCATCAAGACGGCCCACTCGACCCACGAGAGCGGTCGGACGCTCGTCGCGAGGATGCCCGAGGTGACGAGCGCCATCCCGCCGCCGGTCATGAGCGCCATCGACGCGATGGGGTTGATGTGACCCAAGAGGAGGAACGACGCGCGCTCGAATCCGCTTCCCGACGGGAGGTCAAACTCCTCGGTCACCTCCTCGACGATGGGGATGAACGCGACCGCACGGGCCATCGCGGACGGCATGAACAGCGCCAGTACGAGCACGTTCCGGGTGATGGAACGAAACGCCCCACGAGGGGTGCTGTCCGGGGACAGCAGTCGGTTCGCTAACCGGGTATCCAACCCCACCGACCGGACCGCATTGCCGAGGAGTAACAACACGAGGAGGAAGTACACGAGCGAGGAGGTGAAACCGCTCACCGCGGTCTCGAAGGAGTCCACGACGCCGAGGGCGTACAACAGGGAGACGCAGGCCAGACTCGAAATCGCGTACGGAACCGGTTTGGTCAACCAAAGTAGGAGCGCGACGACGAAAACCGAAAGCGCGTACTGCGACCGGACCGGAAGGACGGAGACGGGGTGGAGCCCGACGACTGCGAGGAGCAAGGCGGCGGCGACCGCGAGCGTCACCGTCTGCGACGAGAGTTCCGGGGCGCGCAGCCCTCGACCGGGCAACCAATCTGTCACGAACGTACCTGCACACAACGGGTCCAAATAGCTACTGCCGGTGACAATTCGGGCCGCCAGTCGAGGTGAGAGCACGAATCGAGTCGATAAAATAGCTAGTTTAGATTATTTGGAATATTTGGATAATTTGGGTTGTCCAAAATGCCGGAGTAACCATAATTATTTCAACTACGGCGAGAATCTCGATAGTACGGATATCCCCATCATGTCACGTGCAGTCAGCGTCTGTCTCCTCAAAGGTGGTATCGGCAAGTCGACGACCTCCATCAACCTCGCCCGCGAGCTCGCACACCGGGGAAGCGACGTGCTGCTCGTGGACCTCGACCCGAACGGACACACCACGACGGGCCTCGGGTTCGGAGAAGAGTTCTACTCGGAAGCGCATCTCGGAGACGTGCTCCTCGACGACGCCGAGTTGGAGCCGCGAGAGCTCATCTTGGAGACCGGGTTCGAAATCGACCTCCTTCCGTCGAACGACCGCATCGAGCAGGTCGAATCCGACCTCGGCGGCGTGATGATGGGGTCGGCGCGGCTCAAACAGCGCGTCATCGACCCGCTTCTCGGGGACGACTACGACTACGTCGTCGTGGACTGCCCCGCGGCGCGCGGGAAGCTCAACGACAACGCGCTGTACGCCACGCAGAACCTCGTGTTGCCGATGCGCCCCGAGTCGGGCGCGCTGTCGGGGCTCGAAAAGACCGTCAAGCGACTCATCACGCCCGCGCGCGAGCACTTCGACCTCGAAATCCTCGCGGTCGTGCCGACCGACCTGCGGGACCGAATCGACCACGACCGCCCGACGAGACGGCTCGTGGAGGCGCTCGTCTCGAAGCCGAACATCGCCTCGAAGCTCCCGAACTTCGCGTACACCGATCCTGACGTGTTCGAGGCCATCGACAACGGCGAGTGGGACGACGACCTGCCGAAGCCGGGGATTCGGCACCGCTCGGCCATCGACGCGTCGATTCGCGAGCACATGCCGCTGCGGGACTACGACAGCACCTGCGACCAGTTAGCGTGCTACGACGAACTCGCGCAAATCGTCGAAGAAGGCGAGGTGGCCCGATGAGCGAAGACCCCTTCGGTGACCTCGACGCCGCGATGGGGAGCGGCGAGACCGACTCCGGGCCGGAGCCGGAACCCGAACCGGCGGACGAAGACGCCGGGACCGACGACGCGGTCGAATCGGACGACGAGTCAGCGTCGGAATCCGCGTCCGCAGAGCCACTCGACCCCCGCGAACGCCCCGCCTTCGAGTTCGACGAAACCGTCCACAAGGCGCTGTACGTGCTCGAAGCGGTCGCCGACGAGTTCGACGACATCATCACCTACGACGTGGAGCGCGAACTGACCCGCGACCACGGGCTCAAGGGCGTCACGAAAAGCGAACTCCACAACGCCGCGCTCGCCGTGGCGACCGAACACCCCGAAGAAATCGTCGAACGCGTCCTCGAACAGCGCGGCGTCGACGACGAGGATTCCGAATAATTCGAATAATCCGAAACCGTCGAAACTCGTAGCGCCGGACAGAAGGCGAGTGACACCGACAGCGGGAGCGTCCGGGAGCGGGAGGGTTCTATCCGAGTGGGTCGTGAATCGAGGTATGGGGAAAACTCATCAGTCTACCCATCGTAGGAGGGCGTATGTCCGAAGCGACGCTGGACGGTCGCGGACGCCTCACGCTCCCCAAAAGGTCAGAGAGCGGTACGGTGAACACTACCGCATCGTCCAACTGCACGACGGTATCAAGCTGATACCAATCGAGGACGACCCGCTCGATGCGCTCCGCACCGAGTTCGCGGACGTCGAGAAGACGGCCGGAGAACTCCGCCACGGAGCCCGGAACGCGGCGATAGACGAGGCCGGCCGCTGAATGTACGCCGAGACGGACTTCCTGCTGGCGCTCATCAAGGGCGAAGACTGGCTGGCGACGCCGCAGAGGCGGTCTACCGAGACCATCGGGACGAACTGTGGACGTCGCAGTTCACGCTCATCGAACTCCTCATGGTCGCGTACCGAGAAGAGCGGGACACGGAGCGGGTCGTCGCGAACGTCGCCGCGCTGTTAGAAGTTCGGGGCGACGTTGATACGGTCCTCACGGCCGCAACCTACGTCGAAGACCACGGGTTCACGCCCTTCGACGCGCTCCATCTCGTCGAATCAGATGGCGACACGATCGTTTCGAGCGACGAGACGTACGAGTCGTTTGCTCCGCGACTCGACCTGAAGGCCGTCGAAGACGAGTGACAGCGGTAGGGTAGTTATTCTTCAGACAGTCCCATTCACGACAAATCTGCCGAGTTCAGCACGGCCTCGACGGACTATCATCGACTGCGATTCGACAGCGCCGATAAACTGAGGCGGAGGCAGAGGCTGAAGCGGAAGCGAAGATGGTGACGGTGATGCGAGGGGAGCCGGCAGTCACCGAATCATCTTGTCGCGGTCGGGGTCGAAAAGCGGTCCCGACCGGACTGTCGCGGGACGGGCGTCACCCTCGTACCGGATTTCGACATCCTGCCCGGAGTTAGCGTACTCCTCGGGGAGATACGCGTACGCGATGCCGGCGTCGATGGTGTAGCCGTAGTCGGCCCGACAGCAGTAGCCGACGAGGTCGCCGTCAGCGAACACCGGATGGCCCGCGTCGACGACGGCCTCCTCCCCGTCGAGCGTTATCGGGACGATGCGGTCGCTCGGGCCGTCGTCGTTTTTGTCCTCCACGAGCGCCGCTTTCCCGACGAAGTCGGTGTCGAGGTCGACCGCGAAGCCGATGCCGGCCTCGTACGGGTTGTGTTCGGGCGTGAGGTCCGTCCCCCAGAGGCGGAATCCCTTCTCCATGCTCGTCGAGTCGAGGGCGGCCCAGCCGACGGGCGCGATGTCGTACTCCTCGCCGGCCTCCCGAATCGCGTCCCAGAGCTGGCTCCCGTACTCGGTCGGGGCGTAGATTTCCCAGCCGAGTTCGCCGGCGTACGAGAGTCGGAGCATCGTCACGGGGATGCTGCCGAGGTAGGTCTCCTGTGCGGAGTAGAACGGGAACTCGTCGTTCGAGAGGTCGGCCTCGACGAGGTCCGAAAGCACCTTCCGGGAGTCGGGGCCGAAGACGCCGATGCCGGTCCGACTGGAGACGTGTGCGGTCACGTCGACGGAGCCGTCGTCGGGCGCGTGCTCCTCGACCCACCGCGAGTGGAGCGTCGCCGAGCTTCCGCCGCCGGTGAACAGCACGAACCGCTCGTCGCCGAGGCGGGCGATGGTCAGGTCGGCGAGCACGCCGCCGTCCTCGTTGAGCATCGCGGAGTAGCGCATCCGGCCCGGCGTGACATCCATGTCGTTCGTCAGGAGCCCTTGCAGGAACTCAAGCGCGCCCGGGCCCGACACTTCGATGGGCGTGAACGTCGTCATGTCGACCATGCCGACCCTCTCGCGGAGGTGCTGGTGCTCCGCGCCCTGGACCTTCGACCAGTTCTGCGAGAGCCAGTCGGGGCGGTCCGGCACGTCGTACGTTTCGAGGAGCGTCTCGTTGGACTCGTACCACTGCGGGACCTCCCAGCCGTCGCTGTCGTAGAACTCCGCGCCGAGGCCGGCCTGCCGGTCGTAAAACGGGCTCCGGCGGAGCGCGCGCTGTCCGTCCGGCTGTTCGCGCGGGTGGATGAGTTGGTACACCTCGCGGTACTGTTGCGCGCCGCGCCCGTAGGTGTACTCTCGGCTGCCCGCGTGCGACTGGAACCGGGAGACGTGCGCGCCGGAGGCGTTGACGCGGGAGCCGTCGAGCCGCGGCGTCCCGTCTTCCATCCAGCTGGCGACGATGTCGCCCGCGCCGCCGGACTGCGTGACCCAGACGGCGAGCGCCCACCAGAGTCCCTCGGTGTCCTCGTCCGGCCCGAGGATGGGCATGCCGTCGGGCGTGAACGAGAACATGCCGTTGATGGCGGAGGTCCACTCGCAGTCCTCGAAGCCGGGGACGAGTTCGCTGGCGGCGTCGAACGCCGACCGGTCGTGGTCCGGGTGGGTGTTCTCGTAGAAGTGCTCCTCCGTGAACTCCCGGAGCGACGGGTATTCGAGCCCGAGGTCGTCGAGCTTGTCGGGACCGTAGATATCCGCCGGGTCGACCAGCAGCGACTCGTGGTTGTACGAGCCGATGCCGTAGCGCTCGCCGTGCTGGCGGTAGTACAGCGAGTGGTCCTGATGCCGGAGCAGCGGCTGTTCGATTTCGCGCTCTGCGCCTTCGAGTTCGTCCAGTTCGTCGGAGACGAGATACTGGTGCGCGCAGGGAACGAGCGGGATGTCCGTGCCGACCATCTCGCCGAACAGCGGCCCCCAGATGTTCGTGGCGACGAGCACCTCGTCGGCCTCGATTCGGCCGTGTTCGGTGTCGACCGCGTCGATGCTGCCGTCGGTAGTGTCGATGTCCGTGACCTCGGTGTGGCCGTAGAACTCGACGCCGGCCTCGCGCGCCTCCTCCGCCATCGACTCGGCGGCGCTGACGGCGTCGGCCTTTCCGTCCGAGGGGACGTAGTAGCCGCCGTAGATGACATCGGCGTTTATCTGCGGGACGCGCGCTTCGACCTCCTCGGGCGTGAGGAGTTGGCCCTCGTCGATGCCGTAGGACTGACCCCACTCGCGCTTGCGTTTGAGGAAGTCCCAGCGGTCTTCGGTGTAGGCGACTTCGATGCCGCCGCACGTCCGGAAGTCGCCGAACCCGTCGTAGAGGTCGCGCGTGTACGACGCCATCTCCGTCATCAGCTTGTTCCCGGCCGTCTGGAACACGAGTCCGGGGGCGTGAGAGGTCGACCCCCCGGTCTCAAACAGCGGACCCCGGTCGAGGACGACGACGTCTTCGCGACCCGACTCAGCGAGGTGATACGCCGCGCTACAACCGACACAGCCGGCCCCGACGACGACCGTTCCGGCGCGTTCGGGAAACGTAGACCATGTGCTCATGTACCAAACAGTAGTGACTGCGGCCTTCGGATATCTCTCCGGGTCCACTATCTGAGGTGTATAGATACCGGGGGGTGACGAGGGAGGGGTCTCACCACGGGTGCGTCGCGTGGTCCGACGAGAATCAGAGTCGGAGAGCGACGAGTACACGCGCGGCGACGAAAGCCGTGCGCCGACGAGGAGCGCACTGACCGGAGTCGTCCGCCGACGAGGTCACTTGCCGACGAGGTGCTTCTCTCTGAGGTAGATGACGAGACTGGCGCTCAGGAACGCGAGACCCGCGCCCCGTAGCTCACCGACCGTCATCGCGAACAGTGCAACGACGAAAAGGAAGACCGCGAACGCCGCCGAAACGACAGCGAGCGCGTTCATCGATAGCGTCGAGTCATCGGTTCGGTGCTCCGCGGTCAGTCGTCCGTCGTACCGGGGTTCTGCCGGACGTTGGTCACGACTGACGTCCGAGAGCGACCGACGTCGATGTCGATGTCCTCGTCCGCCAAGTCCTCGATTCGCTCAGCGAACTCCTCGGATTGCAGGAGTTCGTACTCCTTGTCGAGGCCGAGATAGACCGTGTAGCACATGATGACGAGGACGACGGCGAACGGGAACCCCGTCGCGATGGCCGCCGTCTGGAGCGCGCCGAGGCCCCCGCCGTAGAGGAGAAGCGACGCGACGAGGCCCTCGATGACCGCCCAGAAGATGCGTTGGGTCCGCGGCACGTTGTGCTTGCCGCCCGACGTGAGATGGTCGACGACGAGCGACCCCGAGTCCGAGGAGGTCACGAAGAACGTGACGATGAGCGTCACGGCGAGCAGCCCCGAAACGGCGCTGAACGGGAACTGTTCGAGGAGCGCGAACATGGCGACCGTCTGGCCGGCCTCGTTGTAGGTCGCGAGGACCGCGCCGTTACCCTGAAGCGAGTTGAACAGCGCGCTCCCGCCGAACGCCGAGAGCCAGACCGTCGAGAACAGCGACGGCAGGACGAACACGCCGAAGACGAACTCGCGGACCGTCCGCCCCTTCGAGATGCGCGCGACGAACATCCCGACGAACGGCGACCAAGCAATCCACCACGCCCAGTAGAACACCGTCCAGGCGTTGACGGTGGACGCGCCGTCGCCGAGCGTCCCGGTGAAGAACGCGAGCGAGAGGAAGTCGCTGAAGTAGTTCCCGAGGCCCTGCACCCACGCGCCGAAGATGCTCATCGTCGCGCCGGCGGCGAGCACGAACGTCAACAGCACGAACATCAGAAAGACGTTCACCGTGCTCAGACGCCGGATGCCGCCTTCGAGGCCGGCCGCGACGGAGGCGGTCGCGATGAGTGTAATCACGGCGATGAGCGCGATTTGCATCCCGGTGTTGTTCGGAACGCTCAGGACGCCGAGCATGCTCCCGCCGAGGATGTACGACAGCCCGGTGTTTATCTGTGCGACCCCGAGGCCGAGCGACGTGGCGAGGCCGAACAGCGTCGCGAACACCGCCACGAGGTCGATGAGGTGGCCCGGCCAGCCGTAGATTCGCTCGCCGAGGAGCGGCCAGAAAATCGACCGGAACGTGAGCGGCAGCCCCCGATTGAACGAAAAGAACGCGAGTCCCAAGCCGACGAGGCCGTAGATGGCCCACGGGTGGAACCCCCAATGGAAGAACGTCTGCGTCATCGCGGCGATACCCGCACCGCCGGACCCGGCCTCGGCGTCGAAGAAGCCGGGGACGTTACTGAAGTAGTACAGCGGCTCCGAGACGCTGTAAAACATGAGCCCGATACCCATGCCCGCGCTGAACAGCATCGCCATCCACGAGAAGTCGCTGAACTCCGTTTCGGCCTCGACGCCGCCGAGGGTTATCTTTCCGTACTTACTCAGCGCGAAGTACGCCAAGACCACGATAAAGAGGTTTACCGACAGGAGGAAGAACCACCCGAAGTTCCCCTCGAAAAAGCCCCTGATACCCGAATAGACGCTCGCCGCCTGCTCGCCGAGAATGAGCGTCGCCGCGACGAAGACGCCGATTATCAAGAGCGCGGCCGGGAAGACGACGGGATGGATGTCGAACCCCAACCCCTGGATGTTCCTGTCACCGGGTTCGCGCTCCATATCGGGATAAAACAGGTCTTCCTGTAACTCGCTCGTCGACCGACCGGTCGAGTCGTTGCTATTCGCCATTCGATACAGCCTCCATTGACGACCGCCAGATGAATTCGTGTTCGGTCATATCGTTGTCCCCGCTTTGGGGCCACCCACTGTCACCGTCGAGAGACGACCCGCGTCGGATTCGACGCGTCCGCTCCGACCGTGACACGAGTCCACACCCCTCACGATTCAACCAACCCATTGGTGTTACACATCATAACAAGTCGGCTTCGATAATAGTGGCATTTATACGCAAATGAAGAAAACTTACGGAAGTTATATCGTCAAATCGGTTGACGAGCGGCAAGCGCGACCGCCCGTCGTCACTCGAACCGGTCGAGCGAGAACATGTCGAGCGGCAGGTCGCTTTCGCCGTCGACGGCGAGGTCAGCGAGGATTTCGCCGATGACGCTGGCGAACTTGAAGCCGTGTCCCGAAAAGCCCGCGCCGACGGCGACCTGCGGGTGGTCCGGCAGCGTGTCGAGGATGAAGTGCTCGTCCGGCGAGTTCGTGAACATGCACGTCGCGAGCGACATCGTCGGCCCCGCGGCCTCCGGGAAGTACTTCTCCGTGACATCACGGAGTATCGCCTCGTCGGCGCGGTTCGGCTCGCGGTCGAAGTCGTCGGGGTCGACCACCTCGTCGCGGTGGTGGTACTTGCCGAGCTTGAACCCCGGCACGTCGTGGACCGGGAAGCCGTAGAACCGGCCCTCGGGGACGCTGAGGTTCCAGACGGGGAACTCCTCGGGCGCGAACGTCGCCGGCGACTCGGGTTGGAACCACGCGAGCGCCTGTCGCTCGGGAATTGCGAGGCCGTCGAGCGCGTCAGCGAGTTTGTAGTTCCACGCGCCCGCGGCGAGCACGAGCGCGTCCGCGACGTACACACCGCGGTCGGTGCGGACGCGCACGCCGCCGTCGTTCGTCTCCGCCCAGTCTTCGACCCGTTCGCGGGCGCGGATTTCGGCACCCCGGGCCTGTGCCGCTTCGGTATAGCCGATAATCGACTGCTCGGGGACGACGAACCCGCCGTCTTCCTGATAGACCGCGCGGTAGTCCTCGGGGAGTTCGTAGCCGGGGAATCGTTCGTTGACCTCCGCGCCGGTCAGCACCTCGTGCGGGATGTCGTGTTCCTCACAGGAGCGTTTCGAACCCGCGAACACGTCGTTGTCGACGGGGCCGGCGTCGATGGAGCCGGTTCGGTGGATGATATCGCGGCCGGTCTCGTCGGCGAGGTCGTCCCAGAGGTCGTACGCCCGCTCGATGAGCGGGACGTACGACGGGTGTTCGTAGTACGCGCGGCGGATGATGCGGGTGATGCCGTGGGACGACCCCTGCGAGTGAGGGATGTCGTAGCGTTCGAGACCGACGACGTCGAGGCCGCGGTCGGCGAGGTGGTACGCGGTCGCACTCCCCATCCCGCCGACCCCGACGACGGCGACATCGTATCGGTCGTCGCGGACACTCATTGTGCCCGGCGGTTCGGAACGTCCCCCCTTGACTCTTGACCTGTATCACGGAGCCCCTTTTTCCGAGGAACGACGCTCGGCCCGCTGAGAGCGGCGCTCGCGGCCGGACGGCGGCCGCTCGCGGATATCCACCGCCACTTATACGGGTCCACTATTTCCGACGAATCCTTTTCCACAGATGTGTGTTTCTTCCTCCCATGACACGGTGGAACAACAATCGTGACGAAATCGGTGCGGTGAGTGCCGACATCACCGCGGAAACGAACGCGCTGCCGGCGAGGTATTTCACCGACCCGGAAGTCCACGAGATGGAAAAGGAGAAAGTGTTCGGTCGGTACTGGGTCTACGCGGGCCACGAGACCCACATCCCGGACGCGGGCGACTACTTCACGCGAACCATCGGTGACAAGCAGATAATCGTCACCCGCGACGGCGAGGGCGACGTGCGGGCGTTCTACAACGTCTGTGCCCACCGCGGGTCGAAGATGCTCGACGACACGCCGATGACCGACCCCGGCAGCCTCAACCGCATCACCTGCCCGTACCACCTCTGGGCGTACGAACTCGACGGGTCGCTCCAGAGCACCCCCAAGAGCTTCGAGGAGGCGAGTCTGAACCCCGACCTCGACGACGACGCCGTCAGCGAACTCGACCCCGAAGAAAACGGCCTCATGGAGGTCAACACCGACGCCATCGGGCCGCTCGTGTTCGTCAACTTCGAGGACGAACCGAGCCTCTCGCTTGCCGAACAGGCCGGGAAGATGAAGACGGAACTCGAAGACCTGCCGCTCGGTGAGTACGAACACGCCCGGCGCTACGTCTCCGAAGTCGAGTGCAACTGGAAGACGTTCAGCGGGAACTACTCGGAGTGCGACCACTGTCAGGCGAACCACCAAGACTGGGTGCAGGGACTCGAACTCATGGAGTCCGAACTCGAAGTCAACGACTACCACTGGGTGCTTCACTACAAGCACAAAGAGGACGTCGACGACGAGATGCGCATCCACCCCGAACACGAGGCCAAGTTCTACTACTTCTGGCCGAACTTCACGGTCAACATGTACGGCACCGCCGACGGCTACGGCACGTACATCATCGACCCCATCGACGAGGGGCGCTTCCAGCTCATCGCGGACTACTACTTCCGCGACTCCGAGCTGTCGGAAGAAGAGGAGAAGTTCGTCCAGACGAGCCGGCAGCTCCAAGAAGAGGACTTCGAACTCGTCGAACGCCAGTACGAGGGGCTCACGTCCGGCGCGCTCGGGCAGGCACAGCTCGGTCCGAACGAACACACCGTCCACAAACTGCACCGCCTCGCACAGGACGCGTACAATGCCTGACGACGAGAGTGCCAAACTAGCCGAAAAACCACGCGCCGGCGTCGTCACCTGCCCGGCGTGCGACCTCCACGTCTCCGTCACGGAGCCGAACGACGCCGTCGACCTGTACCGGCGACACGCGAACGTCACCGGCCACGACATCGAGTGGGAACGCGTCGCGTTCGACGTCGACGTCGAGAGCGACGACGTGAAAACGGCGCTCACCGAACTCGGTGAGGACCACCCCGACGGCGTCGAACTCGGGCGGCTCGCCGCGGCGCTCGCGGACAACGGCGTCGCCATCGGAGAAACGCTCGACGCCGTCCGCGACCTGCGGATGAGCGGCGAAATCTACGAACCGCAGGACGACTACGTCCTCGCGGTCTGACTCCCGCCTTTCTTCGGGGGGTTATTCCGTCACTCGTCGAGGAGAATCGACTCGACCAGCTCCGCGGTCCCCCGCCTGATGCGTCCGCTGACGGCCGTCGGCGAGATGTCGAGTACTTCGGAGAGGTCGTCTAGCGCCGCCTCTCGCGGCTCCTCGAAGTAGCCGTGTTCGTAGGCGGCGACGAGCGCGTCGCGCTGGGCGTCGGTCAGCTTGCTCGGCTCGCCGTTCATCCAGCCGTCCTGTCGGAACATCCGGTTCAGCTCGAAGGAGATGTCGTTCGCCTCGCAGTACTCCCACACCTCCGAGAGCGCCTCGCGGTCCGAAAGCTGGAGCCGGACCCGCCACCCCGCCGTGTCGTTGCTGCACGCGTCGAGCATGAGCCCGCCGAGTTCCGTGATGATAGGCGAGAGGAGAATCGTGTCGGGCGTGTGTCCGATGCGATACACCGCCGACTCCTCCCGCTCGGAGACGAGCTGCCAGTCGCTGACCGTGTGGTCGACCTCCAGCGCCGCTTCGAACGCCGAGACGTCCGCGCCCTTCACGACGAAAAAAAACAGGCCGGTCTCGGGGTCGGTCGCGGATTGAGAGATGACGTCTATCTCGCTCGCGGCCTCCGACTGAATCGTCGGCGTCAGCGCGAGGTCGTCGTGCGCGATGTCGGCAACGGTTATCAGACTCATCGTGTCTTCACCTCGTGGATACAGAGATTCGACACCGGGGAAACCGGACTGCCGGTTCGGTTGAAAGTCGCGAACTCGCGTCGACGCTCGCGACAGAAGCGTTTCTCGTGGGCACGATATGATAGTGTGAACATTAGATTTTTGTTTATAGTTTTCGCCGCATATTCTGTGGGGCTATATAAACTGACTCAGTATTCCACACCGCTTTTCAGGGAGTCTCGGCGCGTCCGTCGAAACGGACAATGAGCGTGGGTACATCGCTTCGGCGGCTGGGCGAATTCCTCGAAGAGTGCGAGCGGACGGACGCCGCGAGCGTCCGCGAGTCGTCCGTGACGGTCACGGACTCGGGCGCGTCCGCGGATGTCGAGTTCGCGCTCTCGTCGGACGCCGACGGCGACATCCCCGTTCGAATCCGAGGGGCGTCGCTCGACTCCGACGGGTCGATTGGGCTCACGCTCGGCGTCGACGACGTGCTGCCGAGCGACCGCGAGCACGTCGCCGTCGACGCCGCGGACGTCTCGCTCGACGGCGACCCGGCGGTCGTCGTCACGGTCGCGACCGATGCGCCGACGACGAGTGCAACCGAGACAGCCGACGACGACGCCGATGCCGAACCGCCCGGAGCCGTTCGGAACCCGAACGTGCCGGCGTTCGAAGACACGACGTACCTCGAAGCCGTGTACGCGCGGTACGAGACGTTCGAGCGGATGGCCGACGCCTTCGAGATGGACGTGACGGACGAGACGGTCCGCAGGTACATGATCGACCAAGGCGTCCACGAACCGTCGTCGTACGAAACGTCGCTCGCCGGCGACCCGACGGGCGTCGAGCGACCACCGGCACCCGCGACGAACGGCGACGGGTCGCCCGAGGCGCTCGCCGACGGCATCGGCCTCCCCGAGTCCGTCACAATCGACCAACTCGCCGACGCCGCCAACGACGCCAAGACCGTCTACGAGTTCGGCAAGGCGCTCGACCTCGAACGCATGGACGCGCTCGACCTGCTCCAAGACCTCGACCTGCTCGAATTCGTGATGGGCCGACTCACGACCGACGACGACCCGGACGTGAGTCGGGAAGACGTCGTGGCGCGCATCCGACAGTCGGCCGGAGAGACGTAGCGGACGCGTCGTCGGTATCGGTGAGTCGCTTCGCGGAGAGGACATCAGCGCGTTCGTCGTTCAAGCCGCGTCCCGCCGCGTCTCACACGTCGTGTCAAATTGAGAGGCATTCGAGATTCGGCTGCGAGAACGGTCGAGACCGGGGAACCGGGCGCTAGCTCGGCTCCGAAACGTCGTCGACCGCGTAGCCCGCGTCCTCTATCGTGTCCACGACGGCCGCCGCGTGTTCGGCCCCCTTGGTCTCGATGCGGAACAGGAGGTGGGCCTCGCCGACGTCGAGGGTGTCGACGGCGCGGACGTGGCGAACGTCGTGAATGTTCGCGTCGCGGTCGGCGATGAGCCGGGAGAGTCGCGCCATCTCGCCGGGTTCGTCCCGGATTCGAACCCGGAGACGGAGCGTCTGGCGACGGCTGGTCAGCGCGTGGACGAGCACCGTCTGGAGCATCGTCATGTCCAGATTGCCCCCGCAGAGAAGCGGCATGACGGTCTCGCCCTCGACGTCGAGGTCGTCGCTCAGTATGGCGGCGACGGAAGCCGCACCGGCACCCTCGACGACCTGCTTGGCGCGTTCGAGCAACAGCAGAATTGCCTCCGCGATTTCCCCGTCGGAGACCGTGACGACCTCGTCGACGTGTTCCTCGATGGTTCGGAGCGTCAACTCGGAGATGCCGCCGGTGGCGATGCCGTCCGCGATGGTGTTGGTGTCGTCGAGCGTGACGGGAACGCCCTTGTCGAGGCTCTCGTGGACCGTCTCCGCGCCCTCGGCCTGCACGCCGACGACGCGAATCTCGGGGTCGTGGTGCTTGATTGCGGTGGCGATGCCCGAGATGAGCCCCCCGCCGCCGATGGGGACGACCACGGTGTCCATCTCGGGGAGGTCGCGGTACATCTCGACGCCGAGCGTTCCCTGTCCGGCGACGATGTCGCAGTCGTCGTACGCGTGGACGAACTCGGCGTCCGATTCCTCGGCGAGCGACTGGGCGTACGCCATCGTCTCCTGGAAGTCCTCGCCGACGAGTTCGACTTCCGCGCCGTAGTCGCGCGTCGCATCGATTTTCGTCTGCGGAGCGTTCTCCGGCATCACGACCGTGGAGTCGGCCCCGCACTCGGTTGCCGCGAGCGCGACGCCCTGCGCGTGGTTGCCGGCGCTCGCGGCCACGAACTCGTCGGTGCCGCGGTCGGTATCCTGTCGAATCTTGTTGTACGCGCCCCGCGTCTTGAACGACCCCGTCCACTGGAGGTGTTCCATCTTCAGGTAGACGTCCGCGCCGACGAGGTCACCGAGCGAGGTGCTCCGCTCTATCGGCGTCCGCTTGACGACGCGGTCGTTTTCGAGTCGCTCGCTCGCGCGCTCGATATCGCTGTACTGCACCGGGAGGGACTCGACCCCACTCATCGGCGGCTCACCTCGGCGGTCGGCCGAACGGCTCGCCGGGGCGGGCGCGTGTCCCCTCGGTTCCGGGACGTTCCGTAGTCTGTGATAGTTCTTAGCACGGTGTGTGAGAAACGTGACGAAGTTCCAATATAGAGCTATCGACGGTGGGTACTCGTCTCGGTGAGAACTGAACACGTAATACGTCGATTTCGACCGTGAGCGAACCCAGTTCAGGGTATCTTTCGAAGATATCCAAGCGGCACTCACCGCGCTTATCGACCCGAACACAGAACGTGCGCGTCCTGTCACGTTGTGGTTCTGGTGCGGCGTGCCGCCCCCGTCTCGGGGGACGGCGAAGCGTTATACCGCAGAGTCGAGATGCACCCACGATGCCTTACGACACCGTTCGAGAGACCGACCCGGCCGTCGCCGACGCGCTGGCGGGCGAACGCGAGCGACAGAACGACACGCTCGCCATGATAGCGAGCGAGAACCACGTCAGCGAGGCGGTCATGGAGGCCCAAAGCTCGGAACTGACGAACAACTACGCCGAGGGCTACCCGGGAAGCCGGTACTACGGCGGCTGTGAGTACGCCGACGAGGTCGAACAGCTCGCCATCGACCGCGCCAAGGAGCTCTGGGGCGCCGACCACGTCAACGTCCAACCGCACTCGGGCTCGCAGGCGAACATGGGCGTGTTCCTCGCCGTGCTCGAACCCGGCGACAAGATTCTCTCGCTGGATTTGACCCACGGCGGCCACCTGAGCCACGGCCACCCGGTGAACGTCGCGGGGAAGACCTACGAGGTCGAACAGTACGAGGTCGACGCCGAGACCGGCTACGTCGACTACGACCAACTCGCCGCGAAAGCCGAGGAGTTCGACCCGGACATCATCATCTCGGGCTACTCCGCGTACCCGCGGGAGGTCGAGTGGGAGCGCGTACAGGCCGCGGCCGACTCGGTCGGCGCGTACCACCTCGCCGACATCGCCCACATCACGGGCCTCGTCGCCGCGGGCGAACACTCGTCGCCCGTCGGCACCGCGGACTTCGTCACCGGCTCGACCCACAAGACGATTCGGTCGGGTCGCGGCGGCATCATCATGTGCGACGAGGAACACGCCGACGACGTCGATTCCGCGGTCTTCCCCGGCCTCCAAGGCGGACCGATACTGCACAACGTCGCCGGGAAAGCCGTCGGCTTCGGAGAGGCGCTGACCCCCGAGTTCGAGGAGTACGCCTCGCAGGTCGTCGATAACGCCGCCGCCCTCGGCGAGCGGTTACAGGAACGCGGCCTCGAACTCGTCTCCGGGGGGACTGACACGCACTTAGTTCTTGTCGACCTCCGGCCGTCGCACCCGGACACGACGGGCAAGGACGTGGAAGCGGCGCTCGAAGAGGTCGGTATCGTCCTCAACGCCAACACGGTTCCCGGCGAGAGTCGTTCGGCGTTCAACCCGAGCGGGATTCGCGCCGGCACGCCCGCGTTGACGACCCGCGGCTTCGACGAGGAGGCCTGCCGGACCGTCGCGGACCTCATCTACGAAATCGTCGACGCGCCGCACGACGAGTCGGTCAAGGGGTTCGTCGACCAGAAGGTCGACGAACTGACCGCCGAGTATCCGCTGTACGACTGACCGGCTACCGGGTCGGTTCGCCTCGAACCGACCGTCTTCTCGATGCGTCTTCGACCCGATTCCGAGGGTTGACAAGAAGTATAAGAACACCAATATTTGTTGTTCTCTCGTCAGCGTCGTTCGAGGGTCACTCAGACGCCCGAAATCGGGAGAGAGGAGCGAAATCGGCGGCTCGTCCGAGACCCGCGGCGCACGTATAAGTAGGGCCGTCGAGACCGGTTTCGACGAAGCGATATGTCCGATACAATCAATCTCGAGACGGCGAAGACACTCATCGAAGCGGCGGAAGCGGAGGCCGAGTCGATGGGGCTGCGAATGGTGATTACGGTCGCGAACCCGGAGGGTAACCTCATCGCACAGCACCGAATGGACGACGCGTGGCTGGCGAGCGTCAACATCTCTCGGAACAAGGCGTACACGGCGGCCGCGCTGCAGATGCCCACGCACGAACTGGCCGAGGGGAGCCAGCCCGGCGAGTCGCTGTGGGGGCTCCAGACGACGGACGAGAATCGACTCGTCGTCTTCGGCGGCGGCTATCCGCTCGAAGTCGACGGCGAACTCGTCGGGACCGTCGGCGTCAGCGGCGGCGAAGTGTCCGAAGACATGGCGGTCGCGAGCGCCGCGGTCGAGCGGTTCGAAGAACTCGTCGAATAGCCGAACGCGGCGTCGCGTTTTTCAGCCCGTCAGCCGACAGTCGGTGTCAGTCTCCGCCGGCCTCGAACAGCCCGCGGAGCGCCGTGCGGAGGATGTCGTACCCCGCTTCGACCTCCGACAGTTCGATGTACTCGTCGTAGGCGTGGGCCTGCGCCATCGACCCCGGCCCCCACGTAATCGCGTCCATCCCGGCGTCGTTGACGAGGTTCCGAACGTCGGTCGCCGCCCGAATCCCCCACGGTTCGGGGTCGATATCCGCCCGCTCGGCGGCCGCGTTCCGAAAGCGCGCCGCGATGTCGCTGTCGGTCGGAACCGCCGCCGATTCGTAGACTCGCGTTCGCGTCCACTCGACGTTCAGGTCGTGTTCGGCCGCCACGTCTGAGAGCAGCGCGTCGATTTCGGCGTCGACTTCCTCGACGGTCTCCGCGGGGACGAACCGCCTGTCGACCGTTATCGTCGCGCCCTCCGGGACGACGTTCTCCTTCGTGCCCGCCTCGAACCGCGTGACGGTCGCGGTCGGATGACCGACGAGTGAGTCGGCGCGCGCCCGAATCTCCTCGTCGTACGCTTCGAGCGCGTCGAGAACGGGCCGGGCGTTCCCAATCGCGTTGTCCCCCTCGTCGGGCCGACTCGCGTGCGACGGGTCGCCGCCGACGGAGATTTCGTACCACCCGAGCCCCTTCGCGCTCGTCGCGGTCCGCAGCGCCGTCGGTTCGAGCACGACGCCGTAGGTGCCGTCGTAGCCGCGTTCGAGGAGCGTCTTCGTCCCCGGTTCGGCCGTCTCCTCGCCGACGGCGGCGTGGAACACGAGCGAGCCGTCGAGGGCTCCGGACTCGAACGCGTCGGCGAACTCGACCGTCGCGAGCATCGCGAGGGCGACGCCGCACTTCATGTCCGCGCTCCCGCGACCGTACAGTCTGCCGTCTCTGACGGTCGGGTCGTACGGTGGATGGGTCCACTGGTCTCGGTCGCCCGCCGGGACCACGTCGAGGTGGCCGTTGAGGACGACCGAGGGTTCGCCGTCGCCGACGCGGGCCGCGACCTGCGGTCGGTCGGGGAACGGTTCCTCGACGAGCGTCGCAGAGACGCCTCTGGAGTCGAGCCAGTCGGACACGAACTGCGCCGCCGCCGCCTCGTCCCCCGGCGGGTTCTCGGTCTCGATTTCGACGAGACTCGTAAGCAACGAGCGTAACTCTTCGTCCATGGTTTCGGTCGTCTATCGACAGAGACGGACGTGTGTTAAGGATTCGTGCGGTAGCTTTTTTCCGACGCGGCCGTCAGCATCGGAGACCTGTGCGGACGCAGGCGTCGCGTGCCGTGCGTCGCTATTCGAGCGTGGAGATACGGCTGTCCCGGAGGAGCACTCGCTTGACGATGTCCGGGTCTTCGAGCAGGCGGTGGGTCCCGTGGACGCCCTGTCCGCGGCCGCGCCCGCGGACCTCCGACTGGATGACGTTGAGGAAGTCGAGTTCTTGCAGGAGTTCCTGCACGCGGCGCTCGGAGAGTTGGTCCATGTCGAGGTCGTCGGCGACGGTGAGATACTGTCGGTAAATCTTGTTCGTCGTAATCTCGGCGGTCTTCCGGCCGCCGGTCTGGAGGACCAGCGAGTAGAGGACGGCCTTCGACTGCGTGGCGGTCCCTTCGAGGAGTTCGCTGAAGCGGTCGGCCTCGCTTTTCTCCTTGGCCGCCCGCACGTGGTCGTCGGTGACGGTCTCGGCGCTCTCGTTGCGCGCGATTCGGCCGGCGTTGCGCAGGATGTCGATGGCCTTCCGGGCGTCGCCGTGTTCCTGGGCGGCGAGCGCGCTCGCGAGGGGAATCACGTCGTCGGTGAGGACGCCGGGCTTGAACGCGTCCTTCCGGTTTTCGAGGATTTCGCGGAGTTGGTTCGCGTCGTACGACGGGAAGACGAGTTCGTCGTGGGCGAAGCTCGATTTGACGCGCTCCGTGAGTTCCTCGGGGTAGTCGATTTTGTTCGAGATGCCGATAATGCCGATGCGCGAGTCCACTATCTTTTGATTCTCGCCCGCGCGCGAGAGCTTTCGGAGCACCTCGTCGTCGCGGAGCATATCGATTTCGTCGAGGATGACGATGGTCACGTCGGAGCAGGTGTCGAGCACCTGCCACAGGCGGTTGTAGTAGTCGCCGGTCGACAGCCCGCGCTCGGGAATCGTCATCCCGCTTTTCGACGGGTCGTTGACCTGCGAGGCGAGCGTCTTGATGACCGACGCCTCGGTGTGCTGTTCGCCGCAGTCGATGACGGCGATGCGGACGTCGACATCCTCGCGGACCGCCTCGTGCTGAAGTCGCTCGCTCACGAGGCGAGCGGTGAGCGTCTTTCCCGACCCGGTCTTGCCGAAGATGAACAGATGGGTCGGTTCGCGTCCGAAGATGGCGGGGTTGAGCGCCTGTGCGACTTTCGACATATGCTCGTCGCGGCCGACAATCTTGTCGGGACCGGGGAGATGAGAGATTTTGAGGATATCCTCGTTCGCGAAGATGGGTTGGTCGTAGCGGAACAACGGGTCGCGAGTCCCACCCTCGCTCTCGTCCGATGTCATGTGAGTTCGGTATTCATACTCACCCGTAATAAATGTGAAGGGGTGGACTCGCGTTTGTAACAGCAACAAATACGGCCGTTTGAACGGCACTTCGGACCCGGTTTTGGATTCGACGATTAACGAGTAGTATCGCGCAAGTAAGACCGTCAGACACCACCCTCGCGTTTGTAACGGCCGAGGCGGTCACGAGGAAGCACAGTCGGTGGGGGTACACTCGCGTTTGTAACTCGGCCTCCGAGAGACCACCCTCGCGTTTGTAATCGAACGGGGGAGTACCGTCGCGTTTGTAACGTCGAGTGGTGAAGGCGGCAGTGCAGACACACCACCCTCGCGAATGTAACGCGAATCGGCGTGGGGGGGTGGGTCAGCGGGTAAGGTGTTATCGGTTGCTTTTGCCCCTAGATTTACAAACGCGAGGGGGGTGTGTCGAATCTCCCTAGGGACTGGCGTAGCCGTTACAAACGCGAGGGTGGTGTGTGTGTGTTCCCGAGGGTAGATGGTCTACTCGTGAGTGACACCCGGTCCTCGAAGAGTAGTCGAAGAGTAGTCATGGTATCTCGACATCACACTATCACTAGTAGCTAGACTACTAGTTCTACTACTCAATACAACAAAACAACAAAATCCAATAACAAACAACGAACAACGAATCCGTGACTGACCTGCCGACTTCCAGTTCACTGCCCCCAACCACGCCAACACGTCAGACGACACCCCATCGCTCACCGCCGACCGAGTACCCGACGAGTGCTCACCCGAGTAATCCGAGTTCGCGAACGTCATCGTCGACGGTTTCGAGGGCCGTTTCGGCGTCGCTAACCCGCTTCGCCCCCGTAATCACGATTTTTCCGCTCCCGAACATGAGGACGACGACGCTCGGTTCGTCGAGGCGGTAGACGAGTCCGGGGAACTGCTCGGGTTCGTACTCGACGGCTTCGAGACCGAGACCGATGGCTAACGCGTTCAGGTTGAGCGCCGCCCCGAGGTCGGCGCTCGAAACGATGTTTTGGACGGTGATGTCCGGATCGTCGGGAATCGGGATTCCGAGTTCGGTGAACTCGTCGAACAGCGTTTCGATGGCCGTACTCACGTCGTCGACGCTGTCCGCGCCGGTGCAGACGACTTTGCCCGACCGGAAGACGAGACACGCCGACTTGGGATTCCGAGTCCGATACACGAGTCCGGGGAAGTTCTCGGGGTCGTAGTCGGTCCCGTTCATGTCGAGCGAGAGTCGCTCGAGGTCGAGTTCGACCGGGACTTCCGTCGAAGCGACGACGTTCTGAATCTCGATGGACCCGATGGCGTTCACCTGCGACATCTTGTGAAATCGTTGACACTCGTTCGCCTTAAACTACCGGGGTCGTTTCTCCCCGTTAACCACCGGACAACTGGACAACCGAGGCGGCTAATCGACCGTCGACCGGACAACAGTCAAAACTGGACAACAGCCCGGATTTGGAAAACAGTCCGGACTTAGCAACAGTCGAACGGTGGCGAACCCGCTAGACACATCCGATACGACGGTCCGAGACGCCCGCTCTCCCGCTCGAATAACTAATGAATACTACCCCATCATAATTCTTTTCAGCGTCTTCTTCGATTACTCGCTATGGCGTTCACAGACACGATTCACGACGAGGCCGACGAGTTCTGGTCGGCCATCCTCGACCACCCGATGGTCGTCCGACTCGGGGAGGGGAGCCTCGACGAGGAGCCGTTCCGCTACTGGGTGCGGCAGGACTACGTCTACCTCGTCGAGTACAGTCGCCTCTTCGCGCTCGGTGCCGCGAAGGCCCCGACGCTCGACTCGATGGGGACGTTCGCGAGCCTCCTCGAATCGACCGTCAACGAGGAGATGGACCTCCACCGGAGCTACGCCGCCGAGTTCGGCATCGACACCAACGAACTCGAAGCCACGACGCCGTCGCCGACGACCCGCGCATACACGGATTTCCTCGTTCGCACCGCGACGCTCGGCTCGTTCGGTGATATCGTCGCCGCCCTGCTCCCCTGTATGTGGGGGTTCAACGAGACGGGACGCCGCCTCGCGGACGCGGGGGTTCCGGACCACGACCAGTACGCCGCGTGGGTCGAGATGTACGCCGGCGACGAGTTCACCGAACTCACCGACTGGTGTAAGGCGCTCATGGACGACGTGGCTGCGAGCGCGACCGAGTCGGACCGCGAGCGCTACCGGAATCTGTTCCGCACGTCGGCGCAGTACGAATACCTGTTTTGGGACGCCGCGTGGCGGCAAGAGGAGTGGCCGCTATGACCGACGGCGACCCGTCGGACTCGGTCGGCTCGCCCGGTGAGAGCCAGCCGGCCCCCGAGACGTACGACGAGTTCGCCGCGTCGCGGTCGGACCCGCGCTTTACCGACTGGCTCCGCGAGCGCGCGGGCGAGTCGTGGGACGACGCGACCGCGCACCGACTGACGCGGGAACTCGCCGCCGACGAACTCGCGGACGACGTGTTCAGGCAGTATCTCGTGCAGGACTACGCCTTCGTGGAGACGCTCGTCGGCGTCTTCGGTCACGCCGTCGGCACCGCGCCGACGATGGCGTCGAAGTCCGAACTCGTCTCGTTTCTCGGCGTTCTGACCGACGACGAAGACGACTACTTCCTGCGGGCGTTCGACGCGCTCGACGTGCCCGAATCGGTCTACTCGGACCCGAAGACGACGCCGACGACGCGCGCCTTCATCGACCTCCTCGAACGCGCCGCGGGACAGGGCGGGTACGCCGAGACGCTGGCGGTGCTCGTCCCCGCCGAGTGGGTCTACCTGTCGTGGGCGACCGCCGCGGCCGACGCTGACGACTCCCCGTCTCGATTTTACCTCTCCGAGTGGGTCGACCTCCACGCCGTCGACGACTTCGCGTCGTTCGTCGAGTGGCTCCGGACCGAACTCGACCGCGAGGGCGCGGCCGCCTCCCCGCGTCGGCAACGGCGGCTCGAACAGCTGTTCCGTCGCACGGTCGAACTGGAGGTCGCGTTCTTCGACGAGGCGTACGAACTGGGCCGAGGTTCGTCCCAACCGGGTGACGGCCGATGGTGAGTTCGACCGTCGCGCTCGGGCTGACCGTCGCCACGCTCGTCGCGTTTACCGGCGTCGGCGTGTGGTTCTCCCGCGGCCGCGTCGGCTCCGTCGAGGACCTCATCACCGCCCGCGACTCCGCGGGAAGCCGGCGGACGACGGCGACGCTCGTCGCGTCCGTCATGGGCGTCTGGGTGCTGTTTTCGGCCCCCGAAGCGGGCGCGAGCTTCGGTATCGCGGCCGTCGTCGGCTACGCGGTCGGCGAGGCCGTCCCGATGCTCGTCTACGCCCGCCTCGGGCCGCGAATCCGGGAGCTCATCCCCGAGGGACACTCGCTGACCGAGTACGCCCACGCCCGCTACGGGACCGCGATGTACGCCTTCGTCCTCGTCGTGAGCGCGCTCTACATGTTCATCTTCCTCGCCGCCGAACTGACCGGCATCGCTGGCGCGCTGTCGCTCGTCGCGGGCGTCCCGCAGTGGCAGACCGCGCTCCTCGTCGGCGGCTTCGTCCTGCTCTACACGAGTTACGGCGGCCTCCGAGCCAGCATCGCGACCGACGCGGTCCAAGCGGTCATCGTCATCCCGCTTCTCCTCCTCGCGTTCGTCGGCGCGCTCGTCGCGCTCGGCGGTCCCGCCGCCGCCATCGACGGTATCACGGCGACGAACCCCGCGCTCCTCGACCTCGGCGCGGTCGCCGGCCTCCAGTTCGGTCTCGCGCTCGCGTTCGCCATCCTCGGCGCGGAACTCATCAACCAGACGTGGTGGCAACGCATCTACGCGGCCGACTCGTCGGAGACGGTCGGGCGAAGCTTCCGGACCGCGGCGCTCGCCAACGGTGCCATCGTGTTCGTCACCGCCTTCTTCGGCGTCGTCGCGGTCGGCAACGCCGCCGTCGTCACCGACCCCGCGAGCGCGGGCTACAACGCCGACGCCGCCTTCTTCGTCCTCCTCGGCGAGGCGTTCCCCGAGTGGCTCGTCCTCGCGGCGGTCCTCCTCGCGCTCCTGCTCGTGATGAGCTCCATCGACACGCTGTTCAACGCGCTTTCGAGCCTCGTGACCGCGGACCTCGCCCGCCTGCTCGCGGAACCGAGCGACCGCCGCCTCGCCCTCGGGTCGCGGGCGCTCACCATCGCCGTCGCGGTCGCCGCGATTTACGTCAGTCTCCGGGCCCAGAGCGTCCTCCGACTGTTCTTCTTCGCCGACCTGCTCGGCGCGGCCGTCGCCTTCCCGCTCGTCTACGGGCTGTACTCGACGCGAATCACCGGGCTCGGCGCGCTCGCGAGCAGTCTCACCGGGCTCGCCGTCGGCCTCGCGTTCTTCCCCGACCTCCGCGGCGTCATCACGTCGATTCCGGTCGTCGGCGGCCTGCTCCCCGCCGCCGACCCGCTGTATCTCACCTCCTTCGGCGGGGCGTTCGTGGTGTCGACGGCGGCGGCGCTCGTCGCCGCCAGACTCGCGGACGCCGGGTTCGACCTCGGTCGGCTCTCGCGGGAGATTCGGCGGTTCGACGACGGCCGAACCGACGCGCCGTCGTCCGACTGAGACACCGTCGTCCCACTGACGCAGGCCCTTCCGGCTGTCCGTCTCAGTACTCGCTGACCGTCGCGGTCCCCACCGAGATGCGGACCAACTCGTTTTCGGGCCACGCCGACTCCTCGGCCCCGTATTTCCGGTTGATTCGCCGCGTGGCGTCTCGCAGGGCGTCGTCGTCGGTGACGACGGTGGCCGTCCCGAGAACCGTCACCTTCCATTGCGCCTGTCCCTTCTCGTCCTTCTGGATGGAGAGCGCGACGCGCGGATTCTCGCGGATGTTTTCGAGCTTTCGGCCCGTGGTGAGCACCTCGATTACCCCGCGGTCGGCCGCGTAGTCGAACCAGACGGGCGCGACGTGGGGGCGGTCGTCGACGCTGGTCGCGAGATGCGCCATGAGCGGTTCGCTCGTGACGAGCGACGCGGCGCGTTCGGAGAGGCCGACCATAGTCGAAGTTCGGTCTCACCGCGTAAAACGGTGGCTTCGACCCGGCGTTACAAACGCGAGGGTAGTCCCCGCTTTGACGGTTTCCTCCCGACTCGTCGACTTCCGACCGGCGAACGTTTGCACCTTGGTTGGGTTCTTATCAGAAATTTGCCGTTAACGGCTGCCGTGATGCGGTTGTGAGCCGTCCAAAGCGGGTCAAATCACCCGCATAACGGGCGCATAACAAAGAGGTGTGACGCGACAGTTCAGGCACCTTACTCATGAGTATCGAGGTTCGGCGGGCGACTGGAGACGACGTCCGCGGTTGGGACGCGTTCGTCGAACAGTCACCGCACGGCAACGCGTTCCATCAGTACGACGCGCTGGAGATTCAGGCGGCGCACGCCGGCGCGGAGTTGGTTCCGCTCGTCGGACGAAAAGGAGAGGAGGTCGTCGGACTGTTCCCGGTGTTCCGAATCAACAAGGGGCCGATAGCGACGGTGTTTTCGCCGCCGCCGGAGCTTCGCGTCGCGTACCTCGGGCCGGTCCTCCTGAACATGGACCACATGAAACAGCGAAAGCGCGAGGGCCGACACCACGAGTTCATCGACGGCTGTCTCGCATGGGTCCGCGACGAGATTCGGCCGCGCTACGCCCACATCCGACTCGACGGCCGGTACGACGACCTCAGGGCGTTCTCGTGGAACGACTACGCGATAACGCCGCAGTACACCTACCACGTCGACCTCTCGCCCGGCGTCGACGACGTGTTCATGAGCTTCAGCAGCGACGCCCGGTCGAACATCCGGAACGCGCCCGACGACGCGTACTCCATCGAGGAGGGCGGCCCCGAAGCAATCGAGCGCATCGTCGAACAGGTCGCCTCGCGCTACGAAGCGCAGGGCATCTCCTATCGGTCGTCGCCGGAGTTCGTCAGGGACCTCTACGCCACCCTTCCCGAGGGACAGATTCGCCCCTACGCCCTCCGAATCGACGGCGAGTTCGCCGGCGGAATCCTCGTCGTCGACTACAATGGGACGGTGTCGCGGTGGCAGGGCGGGGTCCGGGCCGACGTGGACTCAGACCTCGCCATCAACGACCTGCTGGACTGGCGCATCATGCGCGATGCGATGGACCGCGGGCGGACGACTTACGACCTCGTCGGCGCGAACAACCGCCGCATCAACCGATACAAGGCGAAGTTCAACCCCGAACTTCACCCCTTCTACTCCCTCGAACGGAACGCGCCGGGGATGAAGACGCTCGCGCACCTCTACAAGACGATTCGCGAGGGCGTGTAACACTCCCCGGAAAGACCCTTAGAGCCCCGCGTAGGGGTCGGGCTTCGCCTCGGTCAGGCGGTCGACCTGCTCGTCCGTGAGGTCGATGGTCGCGGCTTCGAGGTTCTCGGTCAGCTGTTCGACCGTGCGAGCGCCGACGATGGGCGCGGTGACGCCGTCGCGGTGCATGAGCCACGCGAGCGCCGTCTGCGCGGGCGTCGCGTCGACTTCCTCGGCGACCGCATCGAGTTCGTCGTGCACGTCGAAGTTCTCCTCGGTCAGATACGACTCCTCGAACCGGCTGGACTCCGCGGCGCGGGACTCGCCGGTGAGACCGTCCTCGCGGGTGTACTTTCCGGTGAGAAAGCCCTGTCCGAGCGGGCTCCACGGGCAGACCGCGATGCCGTACGAGCGGGTCATCTCCAGGTAATCCCCTTCGATTTCGCGGTCGACGAGGTTGTACCGCGGCTGTGCGACCGTGAACGGCTCCCAGCCCTCGGTACGGGCGATTTCGTTCGCTCTCGCCACCTTCCACGCGTTCGGTCGGAGCGTCGACGCGCCGAGGTAGTGGACCTTCCCGTCTTCGACGAGGCCGTTGAGCGTCTTCATCATCTCGCGGGTGGGCGTCTCGTCGTCCCAGCGGTGGATGTAGAGCACGTCCACGTAGTCGGTGTCGAGGCGGTCGAGCA